>DAIPLM010000041.1:0-10075 GCA_036769205.1 Sphingomicrobium sp. | reverse complement strand
AGCATGTCGGCGCCGCGCATTACGACGAATTCTTCGCCAAGTGCCGCGATTTGCTCAAGCCCGATGGGGTGATGCTGCTGCACACCATCGGCAAGCTCGGCAAGGCCGCCGGCCCGGACCCGTTCACCGACAAATATATCTTCCCCGGCTATCATCTGCCGTCGTTGTCGCAACTCACCGCCGCCACCGAGAAACTGCGGCTGATCACCAGCGACATCGAGACGCTGCGGCTGCATTACGCCTACACGCTGCGGCACTGGCTGAAACGCACCCAGAAGGCGAAGAAGAAGATCGTCGCCCTTTACGACGAGCGCTTCTTCCGGATGTGGGAATTCTATCTCGCCGGCGGCGTCGTCGCCTTCGAATCGGGCAGCATGTGCAATTACCAGCTGCAATATGTCCGCGACCGCCGGGCGCTGCCGATCACCCGCGATTACATGGCGGAAGCGGAGCGGAAGTACCGGGCGAGCAAGGCCCGCCCGGCCTGATCCTCATCCGGCGATCGGCGCCGGCGCCGGCCTAGCCGGCCGTGGGCGCCCGCTGCTCGCGCATCTGCCGGTGCATCTGCATCCGCTCCTCGCGGGTGATGCGGCCGTCGCGGTTGGCGTCGGCCATGTCGAAGTGGCGGACGGCGGCGTCGGTCGCTTCCTGCAGCGTGACCCGGCCATCCTTGTTGGCATCGGCCATGGCGAACATGTGGCCGCCCATCATGCCCATGCGGTGCATCTTCATGGCGCGCGGCGCGCCTAGGGCGCCGGCCTCGCCGCCGCGCCGCTCGACTCGGCGCTCGATGCGCATCTCGTGGCCCTTGGCGAATTCGTCGCGGCTGATCGACCCGTCCTTGTTGGCGTCCAGCCGGTCGAAGGCGGCAGCCGGGTCGCGGTGCTGCATGTGCTCCAGCTTGCGGTCGGTGCGCTCGGCCCGCTTGTGGACCATGCGCTGCTTGATGATCTCGCGGCCGGCATCGGCCTCGGCCTGAGTCAGGACGCCGTCGCGGTTGGTGTCGAGCCGCGCGAAATGCTCGCGGACCTTGGCCACCGCCTCGTCGCGGGTCTGGACGCGGTCGGCGTGCGGCGCCTGCGCGGCCGGGGCGGGCTGGGCAATCGGGGCCTGGGCGAAGGCGGCGCCGGCCAGGACGATGGCGGCCGAGCCAATCAGAAACTCTTTCATCGGGAACCTCCCACTCTTCCACTGGCGACGAGGGGTAAGCGGCCAATCCTGTATCGCGCTTGAATGGCGGCAATGGCGGTGGCAAGGCCCGCGCGCCCGGTCCCCCGCGAAGGTTCGAACCGCCCATGAGCGACCCCATCCGCCGTGTCGTGCTCGCTTTCTCCGGCGGCCTCGACACCAGCGTCATCCTGAAATGGCTGCGGCAGACCTACGCTTGCGAAGTCGTCACCTTCACCGCCGACTTGGGCCAGGGCGAGGAGCTGGAGCCGGCGCGGCGCACCGCCGAGCTGCTCGGGGTCAAGCCGGAGCATATCTTCATCGACGACCTGCGCGAGGAATTCGTCGCCGACTATGTGTTCCCCATGATGCGCGCCAATGCGCTTTACGAAGGACAATATTTGCTCGGTACGGCGATCGCCCGTCCGCTGATCGCCAAGCGCCAGATCGCCATCGCCCATGAGGTCGGCGCCGACGCCGTCGCCCATGGCGCGACCGGCAAGGGCAACGACCAGGTCCGCTTCGAGCTCGGCTATTATGCGCTCGACCCCGACATCAAGGTCATCGCCCCGTGGCGCGAATGGGATCTAACCAGCCGGAGCGCGCTGATCGCCTTTGCCGAGGAGAACCAGATCCCGGTGCCGAAAGACAAGCGCGGCGAAAGCCCGTTCTCGACCGACGCCAATCTGTTGCACACCTCCTCGGAGGGGAAGGTGTTGGAAGACCCGTGGAGCGAGGTGCCGGATTACGTCTTTTCGCGCACTGACGATCCGGTGACCGCGCCGAACACGCCCGAGGAAATCACGGTCGAGTTCAAGGCCGGCGACGCGGTCGCGGTCAATGGCGAGGCCCTGGCGCCGGCGGCGCTGCTGGCGAAGCTGAACGGGCTTGGGAAAAGACACGGCATCGGCCGGCTCGATTTGGTCGAGAATCGCTTCGTCGGCATGAAGAGCCGCGGCATGTACGAAACGCCGGGCGGCACAATTCTCCATGCCGCGCACCGCGCCATCGAGCAGTTGACGCTCGACCGCGGCGCCATGCACCTCAAGGACGAACTGATGCCGCGCTATGCCGAGCTGATCTACAACGGCCTGTGGTTCTCGCCCGAGCGCGAGATGCTGCAGGCATTGGTCGACCATAGCCAGGCGAAGGTCGAAGGCACCGCGCGGATGAAGCTCTTCAAGGGCGCGGTCCACGTCACCGGCCGCCAGTCGCCGCAGAGCCTCTACAGTGAGAGGGTCGTCACCTTCGAGGACGATGCCGGCGCCTACGACCAGCGCGACGCCGGGGGCTTCATCAAATTAAACGCGCTGCGGCTGCGGTTGCTGGCGCGGCGCGACCAGGGCTGATCGCCGGCGGCGCGCGCGTTCGGGCTTGCCGTGAAGTCTCCATTAACCTTAACTTGTTAGCGCCGGGACGCGCGCAATCGGACGCATGGGGAAGGCGCAGTCTGAAGATGATTCATATCCGCGAGATCAAGGGCGTCGCCCTCGGCGCCATCATTGTCGCCACCTATATGGCGCTGGTGCTGATGAGCGGTCGGGTCGACCCGCACATGTTCGGCCGACTGCTGGCATTCTATATTCGTACGGCCTTCTCGCTGTGGATCTTCGTTGGCGGGCTGGTGATGCTCGGCCTGCTGGTCCGCAATGGCATCAAGAGCGGCGGCAAGCCGTTTCTGTTCAGCTTCCTGATCGGCTTTGTCCGCGAGCGTTGGGAGCGCGACCGCTTTGCTTCGGCGCTGTGGCCGCCCTTGCTGTTCGCCTGTCTGCTCGCTTCGTTCAACGCCTTCAAGCAGATGATCTTGCCCTTGGCCGGGTTCGGCTGGGACCCCGCGCTCGCCGCCGCCGACAAGGCTTTGTTCTTCGGCACCGACCCGTGGCGCCTGACCCATGCCGTGTTCAGCTCGCCGCAGGCGACCGTGTTCATCGACCGCATCTACCACGGCTGGTTCGTGCCGATGTCGCTTGGCCTCATCGTTTGCGCCTGGATGCCGGGCGCGACTTTCCGCCTGCGCACCCAATATATGCTCAGCTACATCGGCGTCTGGATCGGCATCGGCAGTGTGCTGGCGTTCCTGATGCCGTCGGCCGGGCCCTGCTTTTACGAGCATTATGTCGGTGGCCACGCCAGCTTCCACGAACTGATGGCGCAGCTCTCCCAGGTCCAGGCGGAGACCGGCGTCAAGCTGACCTCTGTGTCGAATCAGGGCTTGTTGCTCAACCTGTTCATGTCCGACCGGCTGGCGGTCGGCGGCGGCATTTCGGCGATGCCGTCGGTGCACAATGGCTTGGCCTTGCTGTTCGCGCTGGCCGCCTTCCGCCTCAACCGCCTCGCCGGCTGGGTGCTTGCGGCTTACGCTTTCTTCATCTGGCTCGGCTCAATCCATCTCGGCTGGCATTATGCGCTCGACGGCATCGCCGGCGCCGCTTTGACCTATGGCATCTGGCTGGTCTGCGGCCGCATCGCCGCCGCCCTCGACTCACGCGAGTCCATGAGTTCGCCGGCGCCAGCGCTGGCTTGACGACGGGCGCTGTCGGCCGGCGGCACGCATTTCCCGGTTGATCTTCGCGCCAGCGGCGGGAAAGCGGGATGGGTGACCGCCCCCGGACCTGCCTCGTGAGTCTCAGCGCGCCGCCCGAGCTGGCGCCCGACGGGCCGCGGCCATGGTGGGAGCGGCGAGCGCTGGTGGCCGCGCTGATCCTCGCCGCGGCCATCCCCTTGCTCTACCCGGCGGTGCCGCCATTGGTCGATCTGTTCGGCCATATGGGCCGCTACCGGGTCGAGCTCGACCTCGCCAGCTCGCCGTGGCTTCGGCAATATTACGACTTCCACTGGTCGGCGATCGGCAACCTCGGGGTCGATCTGCTGGTGGTGCCGCTGAGTCGCCTGTTCGGCCTTGAGCCGGCGGTCAAGCTGATCGTCCTCGCCATCCCGCTGCTGACGGTCGCCGGCTTCCTGTGGGTGGCGCGCGAAGTCCATCACCGGCTGCCGCCGACGACCTTCTTCGCTTTGCCTTTCGCCTACGGCTTCCCGTTCCTGTTCGGCTTCGTCAATTTCACTTTGGCGATGGCGCTGGCCTTCCTGGCGTTCGGGCTGTGGCTGCGGCTGGCGTCGCGCGGGCGGCTTGGGCTGCGCGCCTTGTTGTTCGCGCCGATCGCGATCCTGATCTTCTTCGTCCACGTTTACGGCTGGGGGATGCTCGGCCTGCTGGCCTTTTCGGCCGAGGCGGTGCGCCAGCACGATCGCGGCATCGCCTGGTTCAAGGCCGGCCTCAAGGCGGCGCTGCACGCCTCGGTCATGGCGCTGCCTTTGCTGTTCGTGCTGGTCTGGCGCGGCGACACGTCGGGGCAGATGAGCTATGGCTGGTTCGACTGGGTGCTGAAATGGCGGGCGCTGAGTGAGGCCCTGCGCGACCGGTCCCAGATCGCCGACATCGGCGCCATCATCCTCGTCGCCGCTTTGCTCGCCTTTGCCTTTTTGAGCCGCCGGCTGACCTTCTCGCGCAACCTCGCTTTTTCGGCGCTGGTGCTGCTGGCGGCGTTCCTGCTGCTGCCGTGGACCTTGTTCGGCTCGGCCTATGCCGACATGCGGCTGGCGCCCTACATGATCGCCGTGCTGGTGCTCGCCATTCGCTTCGGCGGCGCCACCGACCGGCGCCTTGGGCAGGGGCTGGCGGCACTGGGAATCGCTTTCTTCGCCGCCCGCCTCGCCGTCAACAGCATCAGCCTCGCCATCGCCGCCGATGACCAAGCCGCCAAGCTTGAGGCGCTCGACCACGTCCCGCTCGGCGCCCGGCTGGTGACCCTGGTCGGCCAGCCCTGCCGCGTCCCCTGGGCCTTGCCGCGCGACACGCATTTGAGCGGCATGGCCATCGTCCGCCGTCACGCATTCTCCAACGACCAATGGGCGATCGAGGGCGCCAATCTGCTCAACGTGCATTATGCGGCGGCCGGGCATTTCATGGCCGACCCGTCGCAAATCGTGCGGCCGGCGAGTTGCCCGACCGACCGCTTGTGGTCGGTCGACCGAGCGCTGGCGGAAATCCCGCGCGATGCCTTCGATTATTTGTGGACCATCGACCTGCCGCCGGTGAAGCCGAAATCGCTGTCCGGGATGCGCGCCATCTGGCAGGGTCCTGGCAGCGTGCTTTATGTCATCGAGAAACCCGGGGGCCAGCCGCAACCATGACCCTTTTGTCGATCGTCGTGCCCTGCTTCAACGAAGAGGAGTGCCTGGCAGCGCTGCACGCCCGGCTGGCCGCCGCCGCCGAGGCCGCGGTTGGCGATGATTATGAGCTGGTGCTGGTCAACGACGGCTCGACCGACCGCAGCTGGGAATTGATGCGCGGCCTGGCCGCCAGCGACCCGCGCCTGGTCGCCGTCAACCTGTCGCGCAACCATGGCCACCAGCTGGCGCTGACCGCCGGCCTCGACCTTTGTCACGGCGACCTCATCCTCATCATCGACGCCGATCTCCAGGATCCGCCCGAGCTGCTGGCCGAGATGATGCAAGCGATGGAGCGCGAGGGCGCCGACGTCGTCTATGGCGTCCGCACCCAGCGCACCGGCGAAACCCCGTTCAAGCGCGCCACCGCCCATGCCTTTTATCGGATGCTGGCGCGTGCGACCGAGGTCGACATTCCGGTCGATGCCGGCGACTTCCGGCTGATCAGCCGCCGCGCGCTCGACGCCCTGCTGGCGATGCCCGAGCAGGCGCGCTTCATCCGCGGCATGGTCGCCTGGATCGGCTTCCGCCAGGTGCCGTTCCCCTACAAGCGCGACGAACGTTTCGCCGGCACCACAAAATATCCGCTGCGCAAGATGATCCGCTTTGCTTTGGACGCGCTGACCGGCTTCTCGTCGGCGCCGTTGAAGCTCGCCAGCCATGCCGGCCTGTGGCTGGCGGTCGGCTCTTTGTTGGTGATGGTTTATATTCTCGCCGGCTGGCTGTCGGGGCGCGCCATCCCCGGCTGGACCTCGCTCATGCTGGTGGTGGTCGTCATCGGCGCCGTGCAGATGTTCGTGCTCGGCCTGATGGGCGAATATATCGGCCGGCTCTACAGCCAGGCCAAGCAGCGGCCGCTCTACATCGTCCAGGACATCGCTGGTGGTGCCGGCGCCGGGGGCGGGCAGCGCCTCGGCATCGTCGCCTCAGCGAAACGTCCAGTAGCGGTGAAGCCAGAAGGTCATCAGCGGCGTCAGCGCCAGGTTGGGAAGAATCGGCCACCAGTTCGGGCCGCCAAGCCGCTCGACCAATAGCCAGACCCAGAAGCTGTTGAGCAGATAGCCGATGACGTTGACGGCGACGAAGCGAGTGCCGGTCGCCGCATGGTCGCCGCGCGCGCCATGGCCGGCAAAGCTGATCCAGCCATGGGCGAAATAGCCGACGATGACGCCAAGGATCCAGGCGATGGCGATGGCGACGAGCGGCGAGGTCGTCCGGGTTTCCGCAAGCACATAATAGATCGCCTGGCCGCCGATGGTGATCAGGGCGCCGATGATGGCGTAGCGGACCAACTGGGCGAAGGCGGCGCGGGCCTCGGGGTCGGCGGCGACGCGGTCGAAATGCCGCTTCACTTGCGCAGCCGAGCCTCGAGCGAGGCCTTGGCCATGGCGATCGGCTTGACCAGCGCCGGCGGGATCAGTCGGACGGCCGCCCGGCGCACGCTCCAGGCGAGGTCGCCGCCGATCTCGAGCGGCTGGTCCGCCGGGACCCGGCTGGCGAGCACGGCTGGCGACAGGCGCCGCTCGCCAGCGGCATTGGCGTAGAGGTAGGAGTTGAAGCGGTACCACGGCATGACCTCGCCGCGGCCGGCGAGGCGCGGGCGCAGAAAATCGAACGGCTGGTAGCCGCGCGCGGCGAACTTCTCGCGCCAATATTGCGGCGGCTGCTCGTTGACATGATGCTCGCCGCCCTGGTGCGGGACGGCGGCCGAGAAGAGGATGAGGTCGCCGTGGGCCACTAGATTGTCGACGAACAGATCGGCCCTGGCGCGCGGCAGATGCTCGGCGACCTCGAGCGACTGCACCAGGTCGAAGCGGCGGCCAAGGTCGAGCGGCATCGCCAGATCATGGGCGCGGAAATATTTCGCCGGGACCGCCAGTTGGTCGGCGCGGACATAATCGCCGTCGACCGCCAGCGCGTCGCCTACCCCCGCCGCCAGCCATTCGGCCGCCCAGGCGCCATGGCCGGCGCCGACGTCGAGCAGGCTGCCGATTTTGATTTCCGGCAGCAGCAGGCCGGCGACGGCGCGCGCCGAGCGCCGCGAACCGGCGTCGATATAGGCATAGAAATCGCCGGAATATTCGTGCTCGCCCATCGCCCGCCGCTTGCCGTTCGCTCCGCTGCCGCTAGAGCGCGAAACGAGGCACGGCGCAAGGACGGGGCGGAAGCTTGATCGACAGCCTGGGAAAATTTGTCGATCGCCGCTGGCGCCTGCTGATCCTGCTCGCCTGGCTGCTCTACGGCGCCTGGCTGATCTACGCGCGCTGGCATTACATCACCGGCTTCGTCCTCACCGACACCGACGACAATATGCGGATGAGCCAGGTCCGCGCCCTGCTCGGCGGGCAGGACTGGTTCGACCTTCGCCAGTACAAGATGAACTGGCCGGCGGGCGCCAACATCCACTGGTCGCGGCTGGTCGATTTGCCGATCGCCGGACTGATCCTGCTCGGCCGGACCTTCATGAGCGGCGCGCATGCCGAGCAAATGGCGATCGGCGTCGCGCCGCTGATTCCCCTGCTGCTGCTGCTGGTGTCGTTGGCGCTGATCGTCCGCCGGCTGGTGGCGCCGGCCGCCTGGCCGCTGGCGATCGCCTGCCTGTTCTTCGCCGGCTCGACCATGGGCATGTTCCAGCCGACCCGGATCGACCATCACAATTGGCAGCTGGCGCTGCTCGCGCTCGCCGTCGCCGGCATCGCCGATCCGCGCCGCGCCCGCGGCGGCGCCACGCTCGGCATTGCCACCGCATTGTCGCTGGCGATTGGGCTGGAGATGATCATTTACCTCGCCCTCGCCGGGGCGACGATGGTGCTGTTCTGGGTCCGCGACCGCGACCAGCGGCGGCGGCTGGCGACCTATGCGGCGACGCTCGCCGGCGGCACCGCGCTCGGCTTCCTTTTGTTCGCTTCCTACGCCAACCGCGCCGCGGTCTGCGATGCGCTGTCGCCGGTGTGGCTGTCCGACGCCTTGGTCGGCGGCGCTTTGCTGCTCGGCCTCGCCGCCTGGTCGCCGGCCAACTGGCGGCACCGGCTGGGCGCGGCGGCGGCGGCGGCCGCTTTGATCGCAGCCTTCCATGCCTTCGCCTGGCCGAATTGCCTGTCGCGGCTCGAAGGCGTCTCGCCCGAGCTTGACCAGCTGTGGCTCAGCCATGTCCGCGAGGCGCGGCCGGTTTATCGCCACGGCTGGCGGACGGCGACGGCGATCCTCGGCATCCCGGTCGCCGGCCTCGCCGGCTGGGGCGTGCTGGCCTGGGCGGCGCGCGGCGAGTGGGACCGGCTGCAGCGCATCCTCGGCGCCATGCTGCCGGCGGCGGCGGCGCTGGCCTTGCTGTTCTGGCAGACGCGGACCGGGCCGGCGGCGCAGATGCTTGCCATCCCCGGCGCCGTCGCTCTGGTCTGGCTGCTGGCGCCGCGCGCCTTCGCCTCGAACAACAGTTTGGTCCGGGTGCTCGGCACCGCCCTCGTCGTCCTCGCCGGCCTCGGCGCGGTCGTGCCGCTAGTCGTCGACAATATTCCGCGTGAAAAATCGACCCCGCGCGAAGGGGCGATCGCCACCGCCAACAACAACTGCCCGAGCCTGTGGGCGATGAAGCCGGTGGCCCAACAACCGGCCGGCACCGTCTTTACCTTCGGCGACCTGGCGCCACGGGTGATCACCGTCACCCACCACCGCTCGATCATCGGCCCCTATCACCGCAACGGCCAGCAGATCCTCGACACCATGCACGCCTTCCGCGGGACCGCCGACGAGGCGCATGCCATCCTGCGCAAATATCATTCGGACTATCTGCTGACCTGCCCGATGATGAGCCAGTCGACGGTGTTCACCGCCGAAGCCCCGAAAGGCTTCTACGCCCAGCTCGAGAAGGGCCAGGTGCCGGCCTGGCTGCGGCGGATCGACCTCGGCAAGGACAATCCGATGAAGATGTGGAAGGTGATCGGCTGAGCGGTTCTGCGTAGAGCCCGGAATGGATGGAGAGCTAACTCAGCCCCATCGGCGCTTTGCCATCATCCGGCTTGCGGTGGCGGTTCCGTCATGCGAAGTCTCCGGCGACAAAGGGGGAACCATGCCCTTTCGCAGAGCCTGGCTTTACGTGTCGGCGTTGCTGATCCTGACCTTCGCCGCCTTCTGGCCCGGATATTTCGCGAAGTTGCCAGTCAAGAAACTGGCCCATCATTATCATGCGGCAAGCGCCATCCTGTGGATGTTCCTGGCCATCGCGCAGAGCTGGACCATCCACCACGACCGAATGGCCCTGCACCGGAAGATCGGCCTTTCAATCTTCATCCTCTTCCCCTTCTTCATGATCGCCGGAATGTGGGTCATCCATGTCGAGGCGACGACCCTGGCCGGCGATTTTACGAGTGTTGAAGGCCAGCAAATCGCGCAGTTCGGCTTTTTCGATCCGCTGGCCAATATCGCCTTCGCCTATCTGTTCTGGGCGGGCCTCAGGGACCGCCATAAGGTCCATCTCCATGCCCGCTATATGCTGGCCACCTTGCTATTCGTGATCGCTCCGATCGGCTTCCGCTTGCTCGCCATCGGCATCCCGTTCCTCAGACCGGAAGAGAATTTTTCCTACGCCATGGCGGGTGGAAACCTCATCGCCCTGGCCATCGCCCTTTATCTCTACCGCCAGGCGGCCAGGCACGGCCGGCCGTTCCTGATCGCCGCCGGATTC
>DAIPLM010000223.1:0-2801 GCA_036769205.1 Sphingomicrobium sp. | reverse complement strand
GTAATAGCCGCCGCCGTTGGCGCAGCTGCCCATCGAGATGACGTAGCGCGGCTCGGCCATCTGGTCGTAAACCCGGCGCAATGCCGGGGCCATCTTGTTGCACAAGGTGCCGGCGACGATCATCACGTCCGACTGGCGCGGGGACGCGCGCGGAGCGACGCCGAAACGCTCGAGATCGTAGCGCGGCATGTTCACATGGATCATCTCGACCGCGCAGCAGGCGAGGCCAAACGTCATCCACCACAAGGAGCCGGTTCGCGCCCAGGCGAACAGATCCTCGGTGCTGGTGACGAGGAAACCCTTCTCGTCCAGCTCGGCGCGCATGTCCTGGAAGCGCTGCATTTCCGGCGAGCCGGGAACGAGGCCGGCCAGCCGCGCAAGCTCTTCCTCGGTCGGCGCCGGGTTCGCCTGGGGATCGAGCATCACTCCCATTCGAGCGCGCCCTTCTTCCAGGCATAAGCGAGGCCAAGGCCTAGCTCGGCGAGGAACACCATCATCGCCGCCCAGCCGATCCAGCCAGTTTCCTTGAGCGACACCGCCCACGGGAAGAGGAAGGCGGCTTCGAGGTCGAAGACGATGAACAATATGGCGATCAAATAGAAGCGGACGTCGAACTGGCTGCGGCTGTCCCCGAAGGCCGGGAAGCCGCATTCATATTCGGCGAGCTTGGCCGGGTCGGGCCGGTGGTTGCCGGTCAGGCGGGCGACCAGCATCGGCAACGCGACGAACCCCGCCGACATCGCCAAAGCGATGATCAGGAAAAGGAGGATCGGCAGATAACCGGCGGCAACGCTTGCCAAGGGAGGACTCCGAACGGGGCGAAAGCTGGCGGCGCTTTAGGACAGGCAAGTGAGGCTCGCAACCGTGGCGAACGGCGCATCCGCGCGAAAATCGAGCCTAAAGCGGCTTGCAGTCCTTACCAAGCGAAATGGCGATGACCGGCGCGCCGCTTTTTCGGACGAAATCGGGCTTGTCGAGGGTCGCCCAGCCGGAATCGGCGACGATCAGCAACCGCTTGCCGTCGAAGGCGATCTGGGTCGGGTCAGGCAGCGTCGTGTCTCCGAGAGGCTGATCGTAGGTCAGGCCGCGATCGGTCACGGTGAAGGAGACCAGGGTGCCCGGCGCCTGGCCATTGTAAATGCCGAAAAAAGTGGCGCCGCAGCGAACGAGCCCGTCAATGCCGCGCAGGAGCTTGCCGTCCTGGCGCGGCAACAGGGTGCGGGCGCCGCTACCAAGATCGATCGAGGTAATGCCCTGGCTATAGTCGGCGACGACCAGCCTCTTGCCATCGGCGCCGATGGCGCTGCCCTGCCCACTCTTGCCGACGCGGGGCGCGACAACCGCTGCCAGAGCATTGCCTGCCAACCGATAGACGGCGCCGTTCTGGCTGTCGCTGACCATGACGCCGCCGGGCGACGCCGAGACATCGCCGGGATGGAACTTGCCGGCCGTTGGCGCCGTCCGCGAGCGGATTCGGCCGCGCTGGTCGAGCGCGATCAGCGCTCCGCGCTCGCACTCCTTGATGCCGGCGACCTTAGGTGGGCAGTCGGCGGCCACCCACAAGCGCTTGCGGGCCCTGTCCCAGGCGATGCCAAACGGATGCAGCCCCTCCGGCAGCCGGGCCAGCGTCCGGCAACTCGCCCGGCATTCGAGGATGGTCCGGTCGAGGATGCTCGACACCCAGATCATCTTGCCGTCGCTGGCCACGCCCTCGACCAGGCGATGGCCCGGGTCGACTGTGAGAATTGTCTGCGGCTGGCTCGTCAACAGGGCCAGTGCAGCGACGATCACCGCAGCGCCCCGGCGACCAGTTTGTGCAATTTGCTGTGCAACTCGCTGTTGGCGGCGAGATATTCGCGGCGCTCGAAGCTGCGGTCGGAGCCGCGGTAATCGGTGACGAAGCCGCCCGCTTCCTTGACCAGCAGCAGCCCGGCGGCCGTGTCCCAGATGTCGAGGTCGTCTTCCCAGAAGGCGTCGAAGCGGCCGGCCGCAACCCAGGCGAGATCGAGCGCGGCCGAGCCCAAGCGGCGGATACCGGCGACCTCGGGCGCGACCGCCGCGAAAATCTTGCCCCAGCTTGCGGTGCTGCCGCGGCCGAGGTGGGGAATGCCGGTGCCGATCAGGGCATCGTCGAGGTAGCGACGGGCGGAGACGCGCAGGCGGCGGTCCTGGAGCCAGGCGCCCCTGCCCTTTTCCGCCTAATAGGTCTCGTCGGTCAGCGGCTGATAGATCAGGCCCTGGCTGATCTCGCCGCGGCCGTCCGGCCGGCGTTCCTCGACCGCGATCGAGATGGCGAAATGCGGGATGCCGTGGAGGAAGTTGGTGGTGCCGTCCAGGGGATCGACGATCCAGCGCGGCTTGGCCGGGTCGCCGGCGATCTCACCGCCTTCCTCGAGCAGCAGGCCCCAGTCGGGGCGCGCGTTGCGCAATTCGTCGACGATCGTCTGCTCGGCGCGCTTATCGGCCATCGACACGAAGTCGGCGGGGCCCTTTTTCGATACCTGGAGTTGCTCGACCTCGCCGAAGTCGCGGCGCAGCCGCGGCGCCGCCTTGCGCGCGGCGCGATGCATTACGGTGATCAGGTCGTAATTGGCAACATAGGCATCCCAGTCGATATCGCCCTTGCCCTTGAGCGTCGCCTTGGCGATCTCGCCGACGATCCAGATCTCCGACTTCACATTCTCGCCCGGCGGCATCAGGAAGCCGCGCGACGCGTGCACCATCGACATCGAATCCTCGACGGTGACCGACTGCGGGCCACCGGCCTGCGTGTCGAGCTCGGTCCGGCCCAGGCATGGCAG
>DAIPLM010000040.1:0-10358 GCA_036769205.1 Sphingomicrobium sp. | reverse complement strand
CATCGCCAGCATTCGCGCCCAGTAGATGTTGATCTTGTCGATTTCCTCGACGCTTGCCGCTCCGACCGCCCAGGCCGAGCATTGGGTGATCCGCGTGTAGAGGGATTCGCGCTTCTCGATCGGCAAATTCTTCGAATCGTCGATCCCGCGCGGGAATTTGTCGCGGTCGAGGATGACGGCGGCGGCGACCACCGGGCCGGCCAGCGGCGCGCAACCGGCCTCGTCGACGCCGGCCAAGGGCATTGGGAAGTCGCGTTCGATCTTGAAGCAGGGCCGGGCCATTAGTGGACAAGACTATTGAGGGCTGCCTTGAATTGCCAGCAGCCTGCTGGAAATATTTGTGGATTAAAGATTCACGCAAAGGCGCAAAGGCGCCAAGACGGGCTTTACTTTGCGCCTTTGCGCCTTTGCGTGAGTCAGCTCTTAATCCGCCACGGCGGGAATCTGCGGGCTTCGCCGGCTTTGTAGAGGAAGATGGTGTTGCCCGACGGGTCACGCAGGCGGGCTTCGCGCCACATCCAGGGCTGGTTGCGTGGGCCGTGCTCGAACGGCACGCCAAGCCGCGCCAGCCGGTCGACCTCGGCGTCGATATCGTCGCATTCGAGATAGACGGCGGTGGTCGGGGCGATCTTCTCTTCCGGATCGGCCTGGATCGACAAGGTGGCGCCGCCCCCCGTTTCGAAGCGGGCGTAGGCATTCTCCGGGCTATCGACGATCTGCTTCAATCCCAGCGCGCGGTAGAAGGCGACCGATTTGGCATAGTCGTTGACGGTAATCGTCACCTGGTTGAGCCGCGGCATGCCCGGCGGGCCGACGTCGAGGCGGACGTCCGCCTGCCCCATCGGCCCCGGCCCGGCGCCGAGGTCGGGCGCCGCATGCAAGGCGACGCGGACAAACTCGCGGGCGCGGGCGACGGCGTCGGTCAGGCTCAGCCCCTTGGCGAGGAACAAAGCGATGGCGCTGGCGAGGGTGCAGCCGGTGCCATGGGTGGCATGGGTGTCAATCCGCTGGCCCTGCCAGCTGGTGATATTGTCGGTTTCGATCAAAGCGTCGGCGAGCGCCTCGCCTTCCTCGTGCCCGCCCTTGATCAGCACCGCGCAGCCATGCTTGCCGACCAAATGCAAAGCGGCGGCGACCGGGTCTTCCTCGCTGGTCAGGCGGCGCAGCTCGGGCAAATTGGGGGTGGCGATGGTCGCCAGCTCCATCAGCCGGCCGAAGGCGGCGACGGTGGCCTCGTCGGCCAAGGGCGCGCCGCTGCTGGCGACCATGACGGGATCGAAGACGATCGGAATGTCGCCGAGCTCGCTTAAGCGCGCGGCGATGGTCTCGGCCGTGAAGGCGCTGCCGATCATGCCGATCTTGACCGCGTCGATGCCGATGTCCGAGGCCACCGCGTCGATCTGCGCAAGCACCATTTCCGCCGGCACCGGGTGGACGCCGGTGACGCCCTGCGTGTTCTGGGCGGTGATGGCGGTGATCGCGGTCATCGCATGGCCGCCGAGCATGGTGATGGTCTTGATGTCGGCCTGGATGCCGGCGCCGCCGCCACTGTCCGATCCGGCGATCACGAGCACACGCGCGATCATCGGTGCTGTCCCCGCAGCCGCGTCGGTCGAGCCGAAGTCATGAATCCGAGCGTTCAAAGCGGCTGCAGCCTAGGGTGGAAAGGTTAACCGGCCGCCACCGCATCGCAAATCTCGTCGACCAACCGCTCGACCATTTCCGGGTCGTCGCCTTCCGCCATGACCCGGATCAGCGGCTCGGTGCCCGACTTGCGGATGACCAGCCGGCCGCGGCCCTTGAGCGAAGCTTCGGCGGCCGCGATCCGTTCCTTGACCGTCTCGCGCTCGAGCGGCTCGCCGCCGTTGAAGCGGACGTTCTTGAGCAGCTGCGGCACCGGTTCGAACTGGTTCAGCAATTCGCTCGCCGGCTTCTGCTCCTCGACCAGCGCCGCGAGGATCTGCAGGCCGGCGACCAGCCCGTCGCCGGTGGTCGCGTAATCGGTGAGGATGATGTGCCCCGACTGCTCGCCGCCGACGTTGCAGCCGCTGCGGCGCATCTCCTCGAGCACGTAGCGGTCGCCGACGGCGGTGCGGGTCAAGCCGATCTCTTCCTTCGCCAGCCTGTGCTCGAGGCCGAGGTTGGACATCACCGTCGCCACCACCGCCCCGCCCTTCAAGGCGCCGCGGCGGGCATGGCCGGTGGCGACCAGAGCCATCAATTGATCGCCGTCGATCACCCGCCCCTTCTCGTCGACGACGATCAGCCGGTCGGCGTCGCCGTCCAGGGCCAGGCCGATGTCGGCGCCGCTCGCCACCACCGTCTCGCGCAGCAGCTCGGGATGGGTCGAGCCGCAGCCGTCGTTGATGTTGAGGCCGTCGGGGCTGACGCCCAATGGGATGACGTCGGCGCCAAGCTCCCACAAAGCTTCGGGCGCGACATGATAAGCGGCGCCATTGGCGCAATCGACGACGACCTTGAGGCCGTCGAGCCGCAAATGGTCGGGAAATGTCGACTTGGCGAAGTGGACGTAGCGGCCGCGGGCGTCATCGATGCGCTTGGCGCGGCCGATCATCTCCGGCCTGGCCAGTTTCGGCTCTTTGTCCATCAGCTGCTCGATTGCCCGCTCGGCGCCGTCGCTGAGCTTGAACCCGTCGGGGCCGAACAATTTGATGCCATTGTCGGCGAACGGGTTGTGGCTGGCCGAGATCATGACGCCGAGATCGGCGCGCATCGAGGTGGTCAGCATGGCGACCGCCGGGGTCGGCATCGGTCCCACCAGGACGACGTCCATCCCGACCGAGGCGAAGCCGGCGACCAGAGCCGATTCCATCATGTAGCCGGACAGGCGCGTGTCCTTGCCGATGACGACACGGTGACGATGGTCGCCGCGCAGGAAATAAGTGCCGGCGGCCTGGCCGACCCGCAAGGCGGTGACGGCGGTCATCGGCGGGCTGTTGGTCAGGCCGCGGATGCCGTCGGTGCCGAAGAGCTTGCGGGTCATGGCCGACCGTTTAGCGCGCCCTGCCTAGCGCCGATAGGCCTCGGGCAGCGTATTCGGCGTCAGGTCGCGATAGCGGTCGCGCAGCTTGGTCTGGCGGGTCTCCAATGGCTGGCGGACGCCGTCGATCCAAACCGCTTCGGCGGCGCTGGTCATTTCCAGCGGATCGCCCGACCACAGGACGACATCGGCCCGGCGGCCATTGCGGAGGCTACCGAGCTGACCGCCAAGGCCGATGGCTTCGGCCGGCGCCGAGGTGATCATCGCCAGCGCCTCGCCCCAGCTGACGCCGGTAGCGCCGGGGACTTGGCTCAAACCGACGAGGTTGGCGGCATATTGGCGCTCGTTGAACAAATAGCGGGTGTCGTTGTCGTCGATCATGCCGATCGACACCTTGACCCCGGCACTCAGCATGCGGCCGACGTTCGACCAGGTCGCCGCCAGCATCTCGAAGCTGGCCGGCAAATCGTTGGCGGCCGAGGCGATGACCGGAATGCCCGAGGCGGCGATCTGGTCGGCGACGGTCCAACCCTCGGTGCCGCCGACGATCACCGGCTTGAGGCTCGGGAATTCGCGCTTGAGGCGGATGACCTGGAGGATGTCACTCGCTCGCTCGACGTGGATCAGCAGATATTGCCGCCCCTGCAGCACCGGCACCAGAGCGGCGGCGTCGAAGCGGGTCAGCAGCACGTCCTCGCTACGCCGGGCGTTGGGCCCGACCAGCCGGGATTCGTTAGGGTCGCGGACGACCGGGTCGCGGTCAGGCCCTTGCTCGGCGACGCCGCTCGACGAAACCGGCACCGCGAAGCGTTGCAGCTCGGCAGCTTCGCGCAGCGCGTTGCGGAACAGCACGTGCGCCGAGGCGCGCGAGCCGCCGGCGGCGCCGGCGCCGGTCTCGCCCAGCTCGACGAACTGGAAGCGGCGGCGGGCGGTGATCGGGTCCATGTCGGCGCCCAAATCGATGACCGCGCCCTGGCCGGCGAAAATGTTGCGGGCAACGCTCGGGGCGACGATGGCGCGGGTGACGCCGTCGGCGCGGTTGACGGGGATGGTGGTCGTCAGCGGGTTGATCGCCGGGGCGACGTCGATGGCGGCGCTGAACGGGCCGTTGCGGGCGACATCGTCGGTGGTGCCGTCGGCCGACAGATCGACTTCGCTGAGGCCGAGCCGCGAGAAGCCGGCGACGATGCCCGGGGTCACCCATTTGCCGCGGGCGTCGACGACTTCGGCGCCGCGCGGGATGGCGACGTCGGGGCCGGCAGCGAGGATGCGGCCATCGCGGATGACGACGGTGGCCCCCTGGATCGGCGGCGAGCCATCGCCCAAGGCGACCGTGCCGCCGGTGATGGCGATGGTCTGGGCGGCGAGCGGCGCGGCGGCGGTGAGCAACAAGGCGACGAGGGTGGAGCGGATCATTTGACGTCTCCCTCGCCGGGCTGGCCGAGCTCGAAGTCGCTGACCGGGCGCAGCCTCGGGTTGGCGGAGTCGTACAGCATGGCGCCGTCAACCCACACCTTGTCGGGCCTTGTGTAGGTGCTGAACGGATTGCCGTTCCACAAGACGACGTCGGCCATCTTGCCGGGCTTGAGGCTGCCGGTCTTGTCGGCGATGCCGAGCGCCCGGGCCGGGTTGATGCCGAGCCAGCGCCAGGCATAAGCGTCGCTGATATTGTAGCCGGCGCGGCGGCCGTCGGCGAGCGCCTTGGCGGCTTCCTGGTTCAGCCGCTGGATGCCGTTGGGATCGTCGGAATGGACAATGGCGCAGGCGCCTGCCTTGTCGACGAACGGGATATTCTCCTTGATGCCGTCGTAGGATTCCATCTTGAAGCCCCACCAATCGGCCCACATCGCTGCGCAAATGCCTTCCTTCGCCAGCAGATCGGCGATCTTGTAGGCTTCGACGGCGTGATGGAAGGCGGTGATCTTGTAGCCCATCTCATGGGCGAGATCGATCATGTTCGCCATTTCGTCGGCGCGATAGCAATGGTTGTGGATCAGGATCTTGCCCTGGAGCACGCCGCGCAAAGTATCCATCGCCAGGTCGCGCTCGGGCATGTCGCCGCCGTCGCGCTCATATTTGTCCCACTTGCGGGCATAGGCCTGGGCCTTCAGCCAGGTGGCGCGGGTGGTGGCGATATTGCCCATCCGGGTCGATGGGCCGCCCTTGTTGCCGTAAACGCGCTTGGGGTTCTCGCCGCAGGCCATCTTCAGGCCATAAGGCGCGCCGGGGAACTTCATGCCCTGCGTCGTCCGCGCCGGCACGTTCTTGAGCGTCACCGAGCGGCCGCCGAACAGATTGGCCGAGCCGGGCAGGATCTGCAGCGTCGTGACGCCGCCATTGGCGAGCGCGCGGGAAAAACCGGGATCCTGCGGCCAGACGCTATGCTCGGCCCAGACGTCGGGCCGAGCCGGCGCCGTCGCCTCGTTGCCGTCGCTATTGCCCTCGGTGCCGGGGCTTGGATAGTCGCCGAGGTGGCTGTGGACGTCGATCACGCCCGGAGTCACATATTTGCCGTGGCCGTCGACCTCGAAGGCACCGGCCGGGACCGGCGTGTCCGCCCCCCCGACCGCCTGGACCACTCCGTCAGCGAGGACGATCGTGCCATTGTCAATCTGCCCGCCTTCGCCGTCGAACACGGTGGCGCCGCGGATCACCGTCACCGCGCCGGGATAAGCGTGATAGGTCGACGGGAACGGATCCTCGTTGATGGCGATCGGCGCCGCTTTCTTCGGGGCGGCATTGGCGGCGCAACCGGCCAGCAGCGCCGCCGTCAGCGCCAGCGCACCCCCCCGGCGGATCATGCTCCGGTCGTTCCCGGCTTGGTCTCCAGCTCGGGATGAATGCCCGGCGCCTGGTTCTCGGCGAGGCCGGGTCGGCCGGCCAGCTCATCGTCGCCGAGCGTGTCGAGGTGCATCCACTTCTTGACGATCGGCGACAGCAGCAGGACGACGACGCTGACGCCGATCGTCACCCAGCCGATCTTGTTGTAGATCGCCAGCGTCAGTTCCTTCGACATTTCGCCGCCCTCGCCGCCGGTCGCCTCGCCGATCTTGCCGGCGACGAAATTACCGACCGCGGTCATGTAAAACCAGGCACCCATGATCAGCGACGCCATGAAGCTCGGCGCCAGCCGGTTCATGGCGCTGAGCCCGACCGGCGACAGACAGAGCTCGCCTGTGGTGTGCAGCAGATAGATCAGGAAGACGAAGATGACCGGAGTCATCACGCTCGCCCCGACCATGTGCGCTCCCCAGACAAAGACCAGGAAGCCGAGGCCGACCTGGAACAGGGCAAGCGCGAACTTCGCCGGCGCCGATGGTTCGAGCCCCTTGCGGCCGAGCGCCACCCACAGCCAGGAAAAGAGCGGAGCGAGCAGGATGATGTAGATCGGGTTGATCGACTGGAACAGCGACGCCGGCACGCCGGCGCGGTCGACGTAGCGGTCGGTGTAGAGGTTGAGCGAGCCGCCCGCCTGCTCGAACAGGCCCCAGAAAATCGGGTTCAAGGCGATCAGGAACAAGATGGCGAAGATCCGCTGGCGCGGCTCGCGGTCGAGCTTGAACGCTTGCCACAGGACATAGCCAAGCAAGGCGACGCCGGAGACGATCAGCAAATTCTGGATGATGTCCTGGTACTGGATCAGGCCCCAGATCAGCGCCACGCCGGCGAGGCCGACGCCGTAGAGCGACCATTCGGCGGTCTGCGTGAGCGGCCGCGGCGCTTCGCCGGCCCCGCGCAGCAGGCCCTTGCCGAGGACGAAGACGATGAGGCCGAGCAGCATGCCGACGCCGGCGGCGCCGAAGCCGTATTTCCAGCCATAGGTCTCGCCGAGATAACCGGCGATGATGGTGCCGATCGCGGCGCCGACGTTAATCCCCATGTAGAAGATGGTGTAGGCGCCGTCGCGGCGGACGTCCTGCAGCCCGTAGAGCTGGCCGACCATCACCGAAATGTTGGCCTTGAGGAAGCCCGAGCCGACGATGATGAACGACAGCGCCGCCCAGAAGACGTTGATGGTCGGGTCGTTGAGGCCGCCGACACCCTCGACCGCCATCAGGAAGTGGCCGCAGGCGAGCAGCACGGCGCCGAACAGCACCGCCTTGCGCTGGCCGAGGTAGCGGTCGGCGAGATAGCCGCCGAGAACCGGCGTGATGTACACGAGCGAAGTGTAGGCGCCGTAGATGAGGTTCGATTTGCCGTCGTCGAACAGCCAGTGCTTGGTCAGATAGAAGATCAGCAGGGCGCGCATGCCGTAGTAGGAGAAACGCTCCCACATCTCGGCGAAGAACAGCATGTAGAGGCCCTTGGGGTGGCCGAACACCTCGGGCTTGCTGGTGGCGGCGATCATAGCGCCACCGCCGAGCAGCAGGACAAGGAAGGCCGAAGCCAGAATCGGGATGAATGTTTCGGCCGCCACGGGGCGTTCTCCTCTTCGAACCCCGGCGGTCGCAAACAACGCGCCGCCGCTGTCTTTGTTACATTGGCGCGGCACCCTAACGGCGAAAATCCGCTTGTGAAGCCGGTTGTTCGACGACCGGCCAAGCTGTTAGGCGAATGGCCATGCTCAACGACCTCTCCAGCACCCTGGCGCTGCTCGAAACCCGCCGCTCCGCCCGCCCGCGCGAAATGTTTGGCCCCGGCCCCGGCCCGACCGAGCTCGAGCGGATGCTGGCGATCGCCGCCCGCACCCCCGATCACGGCAAGCTCTTCCCCTGGCGCTTCGTCACCGTCGGCGCCGACCAGCGCGACAGCCTGGCCGTGCTGCTCCACCAGGCGCTGGCCGAGCACGACCCGTGCGCGAGCCCGGCACATCACCAGAAGGAAGACGAGTTCGCGCAATATGCCGGGCAATTGGTGGTCCTCGTCTCGGCGCCGATCGAGGGCCACAAGATCCCCTTGTGGGAGCAGCAATTGTCGTGCGGGGCGGCCGGCATGAACCTGCTGCTCGCCGCGCATGCGATGGGCTTTGTCGCCGGCTGGCTGACCGGCTGGCGCGCCTACAATGAACGCGTCCGCGCCGCCTTTTGCGGGCCGGGCGAGCGCATCGCCGGCTTCATCTTCATCGGCCATCCCGGCCGCGACCTCGACGAGCGCCCGCGCGCGCCGCTGGCGACCGTGGTGCGGCCATGGGTGGCGCCGGAACACTGAGTTGCATCTTTCTCCGCGCTGCTGTATTACCACAGCATGACGCTACGCACCGGTCACGAAAAGCCTGTCTATGTCCGCCTGCGCGAAGTGATCGCCGACGCGATCCTCGCCGGCCGCTTCGCCGATGGCGATCCCTTGCCCTCGGTTCGCGCCCTGGCCGCCGAGGAAGGCGCCAACCCGCTGACCGTCGCCAAGGCCTACCAGGGTTTCCAGGACGAAGGCCTGATCGTCGTCAAGCGCGGCGTCGGCATGTTCGTCGCCCCCGGGGCCCGCACCCGCCTGCGCGAGTCCGAGCGGGCAGTGTTCGTCCGCGAGGAATGGCCGCTCATCCGCGAGCGGATGAAGCGACTCGGTCTCGACGCCGACGAATTGCTGAAGGCGGAACGCGCCTAACCCAACGCCCCCGCCGGCACCGCGTAGAGCATCGCCGCGCCGATTTCGGCGCCGGCCGCCAGCCCGAGTGCTTCGGGCACCATCATCCCATTGAAATAGCCGGCCGCGGCGCGCTTGGCGGCGTGGAAGTCACTGGTCCCGACGATGTTCGCCTGGCGCTCGAGCAGCCAGCCGGCAACCAGCACCGAGCACATGGTCAGGAATGGATAGCTGCCTGCCAGACGATCCTCGGGGCCGGCCTGGCGGAAGCTGGCGGCGGCGACCTCGACCGCGTCGGCGAGCGCAACCAGGCACGGATCGGCGGCTTCGGCGCGGATGTCGGCGAGCAGGGCGTCGAAGCCGCCGCCGCCGTCGAGCCCGAGCTTGCGGCCGACCAGGTCGGCGGCCTGGATGCCATTGGTGCCTTCGTAGATCGGGGCGATGCGGGCGTCGCGCAAATGCTGGGCGGCGCCGGTTTCCTCGATGAAGCCCATGCCGCCGTGGACCTGGATGCCAAGGCTGGCGACCTCGCAGCCAATGTCGGTCGCCCAGGCCTTGGCGAGCGGCGTCAAGACGTCGGCGCGCATCGCCGCCACCTCGTCGCCGCCGGCGCCGCGGTCGGCCTGGCCGAAGGCGTAATAGACAAGGCCGCGCGCCGCCATGGTCAGGCTTCGCATCCTGAGCAGCATGCGCCGCACATCCGGATGCTCGGCGATCGCCTTGCCGCTCTGCCGGCGCTCAAGCGCGTAGGCGACGGCGCGCTGGGTCGCCGCCTCGGCGATGCCGACGCCCTGCAAGGCGACGTTGAGACGGGCGTTGTTCATCATCGTGAACATCGCGCGCATGCCCTGCGTCTCCGGCCCGACCAGCCAGCCGGTGGCGCCGCCGTCGTCGCCGAAGCTCAGCACGCAGGTGGGCGAGGCATGGATGCCCATCTTGTGCTCGATCGACACGCAGCGGACGTCGTTGCGGCTGCCGTCGGGCAGAATTTTCGGCACCAGGAACAAGGAGATACCACGCGTCCCTTCGGGTGCGCCTGAGGTTCGGGCGAGGACCAGATGGATGATATTGTCGGCGAGGTCGTGCTCGCCATAGGTGATGAAGATCTTGGTCCCGGTGAGCCGCCAGCTGCCGTCGCCAGCCGGCTCGGCGCGGGTCTTGAGGGCGCCGACGTCGCTGCCGGCCTGCGGTTCGGTCAGGTTCATCGTCGCCGGCCATTCGCCGCTGACGATGTTCGGCAGATAGTCGCGCTTCAATTCGGCGCTGCCGTGGCGGTGCAGTGCCTCGATCGCGCCCTGGCTCAGCACCGGCAACAAAGCAAAGGCGGGGTTGGCGCCGTTGAGATCCTCGATCAGCGCCGCCGACAGCGACAGCGGCAGCCCCTGCCCGCCCGCGCTTTCGGGCGCCGACAGGCCCATCCAGCCGCCCTCGACGAACGCCCGCCAGGCCGGCCTGAAGCCCGGCGGCATGGTGACTTCGCCATTGTCCCAGCGCGCGCGGTGCTCGTCGCCGATCCGGTTCAACGGCGCGAACTCGCCCTCGGCCAGCGCCGCCGCGCCATCCAGCACGGCGTCGACGATCTCGAGGTCGTTGCTGAGCTCGCCGATGCGCACGACATGCTCGAGGACGAAGCGCTGGTCGGCTTGCGGACACTTGAAGGCCATGGCCGCATGCCATAGCGGCGGCGCCATGGCCCCGCCAGACACTCGCGTCCTGCCGTTCGACGACGCCGCCATCGCGGAAGGCGCGCGGCTGGTGCTGGCCGGCGAGCCGGTCGCGATGCCGACCGAGACGGTTTACGGCCTCGCCGCCGACGCGACGAACGCGGAAGCCGTGG
>DAIPLM010000039.1:8402-10363 GCA_036769205.1 Sphingomicrobium sp. | reverse complement strand
CTATGATCCCGACGCCGACGAGGCGCTGATCAACCGCGCCTATGTTTTCTCGCTCAAGGCGCATGGCGCCCAGGTGCGCGCTTCGGGCGACCCCTATTTCTCGCACCCGATCGAGGTCGCGGGGATTTTGACCGACCTCAAGCTCGACGACGAGACGATCGTCACCGCGATCCTCCACGACACGATCGAGGACACGGTCGCGACGCCCGAGCAGATCGAGAAATTGTTCGGCGCCAATGTCGCGCGCCTAGTCGACGGGGTTACCAAGCTCAGCAAGATCGAGGCGCAATCGGAAAATGAGCGCGCCGCCGAGAATTTGCGCAAATTCCTGCTCGCGCTGTCGGACGATATCCGGGTCCTGCTGGTGAAACTTGCCGACCGGCTACACAACATGCGCACCCTCCATCACATCAAGTCGGAGGAGAAGCGGCACCGCATCGCCAAGGAGACGATGGATATCTATGCCCCGCTCGCCGAGCGGATCGGCATGTACGAGATCATGAACGAGATGCAGACCCTGGCCTTCCGCGAGCTGGAGCCGGACGCCTACGCCTCGATCACTCGCCGCCTGAAGCAATTGCACGAAGCCGGCGGCGACCTCGTCAGCCGCATCGGCCTCGGGCTGCAGCTGCATCTGGCCGACCATGGGCTGGAGGCCGAGGTCACCGGCCGCGAGAAGCATCCCTTCTCGATCTGGCGCAAGATGGCCGAGCGCCACATCAGCTTCGAGCAATTGTCGGACGTCATGGCGTTCCGGGTGATTGTTGCCGACGTCGACGAATGCTATCGCGCGCTGGGCCTGATCCACGAGCGCTGGCCGATGGTCCCGGGCCGCTTCAAGGACTTCATCTCCACTCCCAAGCGCAACGGCTATCGGTCGCTGCACACCTCGGTCATCCACGATTCCAAGATGCGGATCGAAATCCAGATCCGCGACAAGGCGATGCACGCCCAGGCCGAGCGCGGGCTCGCCGCCCACTGGGCCTACAAGGAGGGCAAGCCGGCCGCCGACTTGCACGTCCCGTGGATCGACGAGCTGGTCGAGATCCTCGACCATGCCGACAGCCCCGAGGAGTTGCTCGAGCACACCCGGATGGCGATGTACCAGGATCGTATTTTCGCCTTCACCCCCAAGGGCGAGCTCATTCAGTTACCGAAGGGCGCCACCCCGGTCGACTTCGCTTATGCCGTCCACACCGCATTGGGCGACCAGACCGTCGGCGCCAAGGTCAACGGCCGGGTGGTGCCGCTGCGCACCTTGCTCGAGAATGGCGACCAGGTCGAAATCCTCGCCTCCGAGGCCCAGCACCCGCAGCCGAGCTGGCTGCGCTTCGTCGCCACCGGCAAGGCACGCTCGTCGATCCGCCGCTTCGTCCGCCACAAGGAGCGGGACGAGACCATCGAGCTCGGCAGCAAGATCTACGACGAGATCGTCGGCCGCCTGCCGGCGCCGCTGGCCCCCGAAGCGCTTGGCCGGGCGATCAAGAAATTGAAGCTGGAGGATGCCGATGCACTGATGATCGACATCGCCCGCAAGCGCATTTCCGACGAAGCGGTGATGGAGGCGCTGATGCCGGGATCGGCCGGCAGCGACATCACCTCACGCCCGCCGGCGCAGCTGCAGGCGATCTCGATCAAGGGCCTGACCCCGGGCGTCGCCTATCACCTCGCCGAATGCTGCCACCCGATCCCCGGCGACCGCATCGTCGGGCTGCGCCGTGAGGACGAGAGCATCGAGGTCCATGTCATCGGCTGCGACCAACTGGCGTCGGGGATCGACGCCGACTGGCTCGATTTGGCCTGGGGCGACGAATCGGATGGCGGCACCGCGCGCCTCAGCGTCATCCTGCGCGACGTGCCGGGCGCGCTTGGCACCATGGCCGGCATCCTAGGCGCCAAGGCGGCGAACATCATCAACCTGCATCTGGCGCACCGCGACGGCAGCTTCCAGACGTTCCATC
>DAIPLM010000039.1:0-8392 GCA_036769205.1 Sphingomicrobium sp. | reverse complement strand
CCATCTGGCGGTCGAGGTGCACGACCTCGCGCACCTCCATTCGCTGCTTGCCGCGCTGCGATCGGCAGACCCGGTGTCGAGCGCGGAAAGGCTCTAGGCTTTCGCTTTTTTCGGTCGGCGGATGGCGTCTGCGCCGCCGGCGGCGAGCACTGCCAGCGTCACCAGGTCCGACGAGCTGGCGGTCATCGGCGCGATCTGCACCGGCAGCGCCATGCCCATCAGATAGGGGCCGAGAATGCTCTCGCCGCCAACCGCACGCAGCAATTTGGCCGAAATGTTGGCCGACTGCAGCCCCGGCATGATCAGGATGTTGGCCGGGCCGGTGAGGCGGCTGAACGGGTAGAATTTGGCCTGCATCTCATGGTTGAGGGCGACGTCAGGGCCCATTTCGCCTTCATATTCGAAATCGGTGACGATGGTGTCGAGCATCTTCACGGCGTCGCGCAGCGCCTCGATGTGGCGGCCCGGCGGGTTGCCGAAGGTGGTGTATGAGACGAACGCGACCCGCGGCTCCTGCCCCATGCGCCGGGCGAAGGCGGCCGAGCGGATGGCGATGGCCGCATATTGCTCGGCGGTCGGCCGCTCGGTCACCGCCGTGTCGGCGATCATCACCGTCCGGTGACGGCCGACGACGACGCTGATGCCGAACGGGGTTGCCCCTTCCTCATCGTCGATGACGGTGCGCACCTGGCCGAGCGACTGGCTGAACGGGCGGGTGGTGCCGGTGATCATCGCATCGCCCTCGCCAAGCGCGAGCATGGCGGCGGCGAAGGTGTTGCGGTCCTGGTTGACCATCCGCTCGACCTCGCGCTTGAGCATGCCGTGGCGCTGGCGCTTGGCGTAGAGGAAATCGACGGCGCGGCCGACGAGCGGCGAGTTGCGGCTGTTGAGAACCTCGTAATCTTGCGGATTGTCGACCCCGAGCTCGCGCAGCAAATCGTGGACATTCTCGCGGCCGACCAGGATCGGCGTGCCGTAGCCGCCTTCCTTGAAGGCGATGGCGGCGCGAAGGACGTTGGGCTCGTCGCCCTCGGCGAACAGCACCCTTTTGGGGTTGGAACGCGCCGCCTGATAGGCGAGACTGAGGACCGAAACCGTCGGGTTCAGCCGCGCCCGCAAGGCTTGGCGATAGGCGGCCATGTCCTCGATCGGCTTTTGCGCGACGCCGGTCCGCATGGCCGCTTCGGCGACGGCGACTGGCACGATTTCGATCAGCCGCGGGTCGAACGGCGCCGGGATGATGTAATCGGGACCGAAGCTCTGGACCTTGCCGCCATAGGCGGCCGCCACTTCCTCGGGCACCGCCTCGCGCGCCAGCTCGGCCAGCGCGAAGGCGGCGGCGATCTTCATTTCCTCGTTGATGGCGGTGGCGCGGACATCGAGCGCGCCGCGGAAGATGAAGGGGAAGCCCAAGACGTTGTTGACCTGGTTCGGATAATCGGAGCGGCCGGTGGCGATGATCGCGTCGGGTCGTGCCGCCTTGGCATCCTCCGGCAAAATCTCGGGGTCGGGGTTGGCCATGGCGAAGATAATCGGGTTAGCCGCCATACCGACCACCATCTCCGGCTTCAGGGCGCCGGCCGCCGATAGCCCGAGAAAGACATCAGCACCGACCAGAGCTTCGCCGAGCGTCCGCGCCTCGGTCTCGACCGCGTGCGCCGACTTCCACTGGTCGAGGTCGCTGCGGCCCTTGTGGATGACGCCCTTGCGGTCGCACATGATGACGTTGCCGTGGGGCACGCCCATCGCCTTGATCAGTTCGGTACAGGCGATGGCGGCGGCGCCGGCGCCGTTGCAGACAACCCGGATCGCCTTCAATTCGCGCTTGGTCAGCAGGCAGGCGTTGATCAGGCCGGCGGCGGTGATGATGGCGGTGCCGTGCTGGTCGTCGTGGAACACCGGGATGTTCATCCGCTCGCGCAGGGCCTGCTCGATGACGAAGCAGTCGGGGGCGGCGATGTCCTCCAGATTGATGCCGCCGAAGCTGGGCTCGAGCAAAGCAATGGCGTCGATGAACTTCTGCGCGTCCTCGGTGTCGACCTCGATATCGATCGAATCGACGTCGGCGAAGCGCTTGAACAGCACGGCCTTGCCTTCCATCACCGGCTTCGACGCCAGCGCCCCCAAATTGCCGAGGCCGAGGATGGCGGTGCCGTTGGAAATGACGGCGACGAGGTTGCCCTTGGCGGTCAATTCATAGGCGCGGCCGGGATCGGCGGCGATGGCCTCGACCGGGACGGCGACGCCGGGCGAATAGGCCAGGCTCAGGTCGCGCTGGGTCGCCATCGGCTTGGTGGCGACGATCTCGATCTTGCCCGGTCGGCCGCGGGCGTGAAAGTCGATCGCTTCCTGGTCCGAGAATTTGACGTTGCTTTCCATGCCGCCTCGCGCTCCTGTCGGGGCGCTCTTAGCGGCAGTTTCATGCCAGAGTCACCCTCGCGCCGCGCCGGCTTTGCGGTTACCACTCGCAGCCGATGGCCCGCTCCGACGCTGTGACCCCGATGATGGCGCAATACCATCGGCTGAAGGCCGAGGCCGGCGACGCCTTGCTGTTCTACCGGATGGGCGACTTCTTCGAACTGTTCTTCGACGACGCCAGGGCCGCCGCCGCCTGCCTCGATATCGCTTTGACCAAGCGCGGCAGCGACGGCGGCGAGCCGGTGCCGATGTGCGGGGTGCCGGTGCACAGCGCCGATTCCTATCTGGCGCGGTTGATCAAAGGCGGCCACCGCGTCGCCATCGCCGAGCAAATCGAAAGCCCGGCGGAAGCTAGGCTGGCGCGCGGATCGAAGGCTTTGGTCGAGCGGGCGATCGTCCGGCTGGTGACGCCGGGGACGCTGACCGAGGAGGCCTTGCTGGCGCCGGCCGCCGCCAACTGGCTGGCGGCGGTGGCGAAGGTGGGGGATGAATGGGGCATCGCCGCCGCCGACATCTCGACGGGACGGTTCGAGCTGATCGCCTGCGAGGCGGGTGAACTCGCCGCCGAGCTGGCGCGGCTGGCGCCGGCGGAGACGATCGCCGATGCGACCGTTCCCGGCATCCGCGCCGGCGCCGGCAAGGGCGGGTTCGAGAGCATCGCCGGCGAGCGGGCGCTCAAGAGCCGGTTCGCGGTGGCGACGCTCGACGGCTTCGGCGGGCCGGGACGCGCCGAGCTGGCGGCCGCCGGCGGGCTGCTGGCCTATCTCGACGCGACGCAAAAGGACTCGGGGCTGCTGTTGTCGGCGCCGCGGCGGATTGCGCGTGGCACGCACATGGCGATCGACCCGGCCAGCCGCGACAGCCTGGAGATCTGCCGATCCGCCAGCGGCGCCATCGCCGGCAGCCTGCTCGGCGAGCTCGACCGCTGCGTGACTCCACCGGGGCGCCGGCTGCTCGCCGCCGATCTGTCGGCGCCCCTGCTCGACCGAAACGCGATCGAGGCGCGGCTGGCGTTGGTCCAGTTCTTCCACGACGACCAGCTCCGCCGCGAGCATGTCCGCGACGCCTTGAAGGCCATGCCCGACATCGGCCGCGCGCTCGGCCGGCTGGCGGCCGGCCGGGGCAGCCCGCGCGACCTCGCCCAGTTGCGCGACGGGTTGGCGGCAGCGGCCGAACTGAAGACCGAGTTGGCGGCGATGCCGGCCCGCCCGGACCTGCTCGAGCGGCTGCTGCCGATGTTGGGCGGGCATGCGGCGTTGGTCGACCGCCTGGCCGCCGCCTTGGTCGAATCGCCGCCGATCGACACCGCCAAGGGCGGCTATATCGCCGAAGGCTATGACGCCGCGCTCGACGCCTTGCGCCGCAGTTCCGCCGACGGCCGGCGCGCCATCGCGGCCCTGGAAGCGCGTTACCGCGAGGCGACCGGCGTCGCTTCGTTGAAGATCCGCCACAATGCCGTGCTCGGCTATCATGTCGAGGTCGCCGCCCGCCACGCCGACCGGCTGATGCAGGCCGACAGCGGCTTCAGCCATCGCCAGACCCTGGCCGGGGTCGTCCGCTTCAATTCGCCCGATTTGCACGAGGAAGCCGGCAGGGTCGTCCAGGCCGGCGCCCACGCACTGGCGGCCGAAGCCGCGCATCTGGAGGAGCTGACCGGCCTCGCCGTCGCCTCCGCCCAGGCGATCGTCGCCACCGCCGACGCCGTCGCCCGCATCGACGTCGCCGCCGGCAATGCCGCCCGCGCCGCCGAGGGCCAGTGGTGCCTGCCGTCGCTGACCGACCAGCCGTGCCTGGAAATCGAGAACGGCCGCCACCCGGTAGTGGAGAGCGCGCTTGCCGCCAGCGGCGAGCGGTTCATCGCCAATGATTGCGGGCTCGGCGCCAACGACCGGCTGTGGCTGATCACCGGGCCCAACATGGGCGGCAAGTCGACCTTCCTGCGCCAGTGCGCGCTGATCGCCTTGATGGCGCAGGCGGGCTGCTTCGTACCGGCGGCGCGGGCCAAGGTTGGCCTGGTCGACCGTTTGTTCAGCCGGGTCGGCGCCTCGGACAATCTTGCCCGGGGTCGGTCCACCTTCATGGTCGAGATGGTCGAGACGGCGGCGATCTTGGCGCAGGCGACCCCGTGCAGCCTGGTCATCCTCGACGAGATCGGCCGCGGCACCTCGACCTATGACGGGCTCGCCATCGCCTGGGCGGTGGTCGAGGCGATGCACGACGAGGTCCGGGCCCGGACCTTGTTCGCCACCCATTATCATGAGTTGACCCGGCTCGCCGGCCGGCTCGATCGCCTGTCGCTGCACCATGTCCGCGCCCGCGAGTGGAAGGGCGATCTGGTGCTGCTCCACGAAGTCGCCGAAGGCGCCGCCGACCGCAGCTATGGCATTGCCGTCGCCCGGCTGGCCGGCCTGCCGCCGGCCGTCGTCGGCCGCGCCAAGTCGGTGCTGGCCAAGCTCGAAGCCGGCCGCGACGCTACCGGCGGCATCGCCGCCGGACTCGACGAATTGCCGTTGTTCGCGGCGGTAGAGCCCGATCCAAAAGCCGACCCGCTGCAGGAAGCGATCGACGCGCTCGAGCCCGACCGGCTGAGCCCGCGCGAGGCATTGGAGGCGCTGTACCAATTGAAGCGGCTGGCGGCGGAGCGCGGCTGATGCGGCCGGCCCGCTTCGAGCTGGTCGAGGATCGCCGGGCCATCATCGACCGGCGGGTATTGAGCGGGCGGATTGCCGATCTACCCAAGGGCGCCAACGCCGAAATCGCCACCATCCTCGCCGCGGCGCTGGCCGCTGGCCGCGCCGAAATTGCCGGCCGCCTCGCCCGCGAGCCGGCGCGCGGGCGCATGGCCGCGGCCTGCTACGCCTTCCTCACCGACCAATTGCTGCGCCTCGCCTTCGACAGCGCCGCGTCGCATCTGGTCGCCAAGCCGCCCAAGGCCGGCATCGCGCTGGTCGGGCTCGGCGGCACCGGCCGCGGCGAGATGGCGCCGTTCAGCGACGTCGATCTGCTGTTCCTGGTCGCCGACCCCAGGGACGCTGGCACCGCCAGTCTCGTCGAAGCGACACTCTATTTGCTGTGGGACCTCGACTGGAAGGTCGGGCACGCGGTGCGCGATGGCGACGAGCTGATCGCTTTGGCGCGCGCCGACATCAGCATCCGCACCGCTTTCCTCGAGGCGCGCTGGATCTGGGGCGACGAGCATGTCTACGACGCGAGCGCCGCCCGCTTCGCCAAGGAAATCGTCGCCGGCAGCGGCGCCGAATTCGTCGCCGCCAAGCTCGCCGAGCGCGACAAGAGGCACGTCAAGCTCGGCGACAGCCGCTATGTCGTCGAGCCCAACGTCAAAGACGGCAAAGGGGGCCTTCGCGACCTCCACACTTTGACCTGGATCGGCCAGTACCTCCACGGCGTCAGCGGGCCGGCGGAGTTGGTCGAGGCCGGGCTGCTGACCGCCAAAGAGTATCGCCGGTTCGAGCGCGCCGAGCGCTTCTTGTGGGCGGTGCGCTGCCATTTGCACCTCGCCGCCGGGCGGGCCGAGGAACGGCTGAGCTTCGACTACCAGCCGGCGATCGCCAAGGCGCTGCGCTACGCCGACCGGCCGGGCAAGTCGGCGGTCGAACGGTTCATGCAATTCTACTTCCTGGAGGCGCGGGCGGTCGGCGATTTGACTGGTCTGTTCCTTGCCCAATTGGACGAGCAAATGGGGCGCAAGGGCCGCCGCTTCGCTTTGCCGACGTTCATGCGGCGGCCGGCCAAGTTGCACGGCTTCGCACTCGACCGGGGCAGATTGTCGATCCCCGACGAGCGCTTCCTCGCCAAGCAGCCGTCGCGACTGATCGAAATGTTCGCCATCGCCGCCCGCGAGGGGGCGGAGATCCACCCCAAGGCGATGCGGGCGGCGGCGCGCGACGCGCGGTTGGCCGACCAGGTGCGCGACGACACCGAGGCCAATGCCTTCTTCCTGGAAGTGCTGACCAACCGCGAGCGGCCCGATATCGTCCTGCGGTGGATGAACGAGGCCGGCGTGCTCGGCCGCTTCGTCCCCGACTTCGGTCGCGTCGTCGCCCAGATGCAGTTCGACATGTACCATCACTTCACGGTCGACGAGCATTCGATCCGCGCCATCGGCCTGCTGGCGGCGGTCGAGCGCGGCGATCTTGCCCAGGACCATCCCTTATCGACCGCTCTGTTCCGCCAGATCGGGTCGCGGCGCACGCTCTATGTCGCCGTGCTGCTGCACGACATCGCCAAGGGGCGGGGCGGCGACCACAGCCAGCTCGGCGAGCAGGTGGCCCTGCAACTCTGCCCGCGCTTCGGCCTCGACGCCGCCGAGACCGAGACCGTCGCCTGGCTGGTCCGCCACCATTTGCTGATGAGCGCGACCGCCTTCAAGCGCGACATCGCCGACCCCAAGACAATCGAGGATTTCGCCGCTGCCGTGCAAAGCCCGGAGCGGCTGCGGCTGCTGCTGATGCTGACCGTGGTCGACATTCGCGCTGTCGGCCCCGGCACATGGAACGACTGGAAGCGGCAATTGCTGCGCAGCCTGTTCGATGCCGCCGAGGAGCGGCTTCGGCTCGGCCACAAGCAGCGCGGGCGCGGCGAGGAGGTCAAGCAGCGCCAGGCGGTGCTCGCCGCCGCTCTCGGCTGGCGCGCCGGCGCCGCCCGCGCCCACGCCCGCCGCCTGCCCGACAGTTACTGGCTCGCCGAGCCGCCCGATTGGCAAGTCGCCAATGCCCGCCAGGTCGCCCTCGCCGAGGCGCGGATCGGCGAAGCCAGCCCAAGCGTCGTCGCCGCCGATGAAGCGCGGAGCGGGGCGACCCGGATCAGCGTCTTCGCCCCCGACCGGCCGGGCCTGTTTTACCGCATCTGCGCCGGACTGGCGGCGGCGGGGGCCTCGATCGTCGATGCCCGCATCCACACCACCCGCGACGGCATGGCGCTCGACAATCTGCTGGTCCAGGACGGCCAGCGCCGCGCCTATTCTGACCGCCGGTTGCGGGCGCGGCTGGTCAAGGCGGTCGAGGCGGCGCTGACCGCCGAGGCCATGCCCGCGCCGCCATCGCCGCCGCCGCTGCCCCGCCGGCGGGCGGCGTTCAAGGTCGCGCCGTCGGTGGTGGTCGCCGACCAGGCATCGACCCGGACGACGGTGGTCGAGGTCAATGCCCGCGACCGCGAGGGCCTGCTGGCGCGGCTGGCGCTGGCGATCCACGGCGAAGGGCTGCAGGTTCGCTCGGCGCATATCGCCACCTATGGCGAGCGGGCGGTCGACACTTTCTATCTGACCCGTAGCGATGGCGGGAAATTGTCGGCCGGCGAGGTAACGGCGCTGCGCGAGGCGCTGCTGGCGGCCGCCGCCCAGCCCGACCGTCGCAGCCGCGCCGCCTGATTCCAAGGAAAAGGCCCCGCCGTCGCCGGCGAGGCCTCTCCTTACTCCCGGGCCGAAACCCTAACCGCGTTCCGGCTCCGGCGGCGGCGGCGGCGGTGGTGGCGGTGGCGGGCACGCGGCCGACGCCAGGATTACCGTGCCGTCGGGGCAAGTCTGGGTCGCGACCGGCGGCGGCGGCGGCGGGGGCGGCGGCGCCACGTCCTCGACAATCCGCCGGGGCGCCGAGAAGCGGCCACGCAGCGTCAGGCCGTAGGTGCGCGGTTCGGCCAGGAAGGTCGAGAAGATCTGGCGTCCGCCCGGATAGTCGGGATCGGTGAACGGCGCCGAGGTCGCGCCGGCCTGGAACGGCGAGTTGAAGGCGATCTGCTGATAATCCTTGTTGAGCAGATTTTGCGCCCAGACCTCGACCGCCCAGCGATCGTCCGGCCCGCGCAGGCCGAGCCGCGCATTGACCACCGTATACGCTTCCTGCCGCTTCTGCGGGAACAGGTCGGAGCCGGTGTTGTAGCCGCCGGAGTAACGGGCATCGACATAGACGAGCCCGCGCAGGCCTGATCCGCCGATGCTCGGTGTCCAGGCCGCCGCGCC
>DAIPLM010000222.1:0-2844 GCA_036769205.1 Sphingomicrobium sp. | reverse complement strand
TTGTTCATCGTGCCGCCGGCCTGCGGGTGCGAATGCAGGATCAGGGCGACCGGCGCCCGCGGCTGAGCGGGATGAAAGCGGCCTTCGAGGCGGCCTTCGGGACCGGGGAAAATGACTTCGGGCATGGCGGCTCGTGGCTAGAGAGGGTGGGCGGAACGCGGCTGCGGCGTATATAGGCGCGGCGGACTTAAGCGCAATCGGCAGAAATCCGCGAACGGGAAGCGATGAGCAGAATCTATTTCGACCATGCGGCGACGACGCCGGTGCTGCCGCAAGCGCGCGATGCGATGTCGCTGGCGCTCGACCTGTGGGCGAATCCATCCTCGCCGCACGGCGAGGGCCGGGCCGCGCGGAAGGCGCTGGAGGAGGCTCGGAGGACCGTCGCCGACGTGCTGGGCTGGCGTCATGACGTCATCTTCACCAGCGGCGCCAGCGAGGCGGTGAGCATCGCGTGCAAACGCGCGCGGGTGCCGGGGCGCGCTTATGGCGCGACCGAGCATGACATCGTGCCGGCTTCGGTGGGCGAGGGCGCCGCGGTGCTGCCGGTCAGCACGGACGGGCTGATCGACATGGCTGCGCTCGAGGCGCTGTTGGCCCAAGGTCCGGCGCTGGTCGCCATTCAGCAGGTCAATAACGAAACTGGCGTCATCCAGCCGATCGACGAGATTGCGGCAAAGGTTCGGATCGCCGGCTCGTTGCTGCTCGCGGACTGCGCCCAGTCCGCCGGCAAAATACCGCTGCCGGACGCCGATTTCATCGCCATCTCCGCCCACAAGCTTGGCGGGCCGCCGGGGATCGGCGCTTTGCTGGTCCGCGATGTGGCGACGTTGGAGGCCAGCGGCGGCCAGGAAAAGGGCTATCGGCGTGGTACCCAGAACTTGCCCGGCGCGATGGGAATGGCGGCGGCGCTGGAATGTCGCGTGTTCGAGACTGCGATGCCGCGCCTGGCCGAGCTTCGCCGCCGGCTCGACGATGGCGTCAAGGCCGCCGGCGGGATGGTGATCGCCGAAGCCAGCGAGCGGATCGCCAATATCGGCGCCGTCGCCATGCCGGGCGGGCAAAGCGCCGGTTTGCTCGTCCAGTTCGACCTCGCCGGCTTCGCGGTGTCGGCGGGCAGCGCCTGCTCGAGCGGGGCGATGAAGGAAAGCCGGGTCTTGCAGGCGATGCAGGTCGATCCCGTGGTCGCGTCGAGCTTCCTCAGGATCAGCTTCGGGCCGTCGACCAGCGAGGAAGACGTCGACGTCTTCCTCGCTGAATGGCGGCGCCTCGCTGAGCGTGCGTCGCAGCGGGCGGCATGATCTACCTCGATTACCAGGCGACGACCCCGGTGGCGCCGGAGGCGGCGGCGGCTATGGGGCCGTGGATCGAGGAGAAATTCGCCAACCCGCATTCGCCTTCGCGCTGGGGCAACGAAGCGGCGGCCGCGGTCGAAGTGGCGCGCGGGCAGGTGGCGGCGCATTTCGCGGCCGGGACCCTGGCCTTCACCAGCGGCGCGACCGAAGCGCTCAATTGGGCGCTCAAAGGCTCGTTCGAGATGTCCGAGCGCCGCAAGCTGGTGACGGTAGCCACCGAGCATGCGGCGGTGTTGGACACGGCCGAGTGGCTCCAGGGCGAAGGCGCCGAGGTCGTGACCCTGCCGGTCGGCAAGGACGGCCTCGTCGATCTCGACCAGGCGGCGGATGCCATCGACGCCGAAACCGCGCTGGTCGCGGCGATGCTGGTCAATAATGAGATCGGCGTCATCCAACCGGTCGATGAGCTGGCGCGGCTGGCGCGCGACCGTGGCGCGCTGATGCTGTGCGATGCGGTCCAGGGCTTCGGGCGAATGACCTTGCCGGACGGCCCCGACTTTTTCGCCGTCTCCAGCCACAAGATCCACGGCCCCAAGGGCATCGGCGCTCTGTGGATTCGCGACGGCGTGACGCCGCCGGCGCCGCTGCTGCACGGTGGCGGGCAGGAGCAGGGGCTGCGATCGGGCACGCTGTCGCCGGCCTTGTGCGCCGGGTTCGGCGCGGCGGCCAGGCTCGCGTCGGAGTGCAAGAAGGCCGACCACGCCCATGTCGAGCGATTGTGGGGCCTGGCGATGGAGGTGTTGGGGCCGGGCTGGAGCGTCAACGGCTCGCTGCGGGAGCGCTATCGCGGCAATATCAATGTCCGCCGCGACGGGCTCGACGGCGCCCGGCTGATCGGCGAGCTGCGCGACATCGCCTTTTCGCTCGGCAGCGCTTGCGCCAGCGGCTCGGGACGGCCGAGCCATGTCCTGCGGGCGCTTGGCCTGAGCGACCGCGAGGCGCGCTCGTCGATCCGCCTGGGGTTCGGGCGCTATACGACCGAAGGCGAGCTGGTCGACGCATGCCGCCGGATCGACGCCGCCGCCCGCGCCCAGGAGAGCTTCGCGGCGTGACCAAAGTGCGGTTCCTGAAGGTTGACGGCGAGCTGGACAAGGAGGTCGAGGCGCCCGTTGGATCGGTGCTGCTCGAAGTTGCCCAGGCCGCCGGCCAGCCGCTGGAAGGCGCTTGCGAGGGCCAGATGGCCTGCTCGACCTGTCATGTCATCGTCGATCCCGCCGATTTCGCCAAGCTGCCGCCGGCCAGCGAAGAGGAGGACGATTTGCTCGACCTCGCCTGGGGCGTCGTCCGCACGTCGCGGCTGGCTTGCCAGATCGTGCTCAGCGAAGAGATCAAGACGCTGGCGGTGAAAATGCCAGGCGGCTTCCACAACTGGCAGGGGCGTTGATTTCACGAGGATTCGCCGCCATATGCCGCTCCGGAAGTCGGCGGACGGGGCTGTCGCCAACCTGGTCAGGTCCGGAAGGAAGCAGCCACAACGATTTCGTCCCGGGTC
>DAIPLM010000221.1:0-2879 GCA_036769205.1 Sphingomicrobium sp. | reverse complement strand
GCTTGATGCCGGCATAATCGGCCAGCTCGTCGATGCACTCCTGGCCGATGATGGTCGAATCCATGTCGGCGACCAGCAGCTGCTTGCGGCGATTGTCAGCCGGCTGGACGATGACGTCGACGCTTTCCCAGCCTTCCAGCGCCGCCCGCGCCGCCCGCGCCGCCGGCCCGTCGCCGACGCCAAGGTCCACTGCGTCGCCTTGGTCGATCCAGCCGACGAAGCGGGCATCGCCGAGCCGATCGAGCGCCGCCGCCAGCAGCCTGTCATCGAGCCGTCCGGCTGCTATCAACGTCGCAATGCGCAAGTCCTTGCCTCCGCTGACCGTCATCGCCGGTCCGACCGCCAGCGGCAAGTCGGCGCTGGCGCTGGCCTTGGCCGAGCGCGATGGCGGTGTCGTCATCAACGCCGACAGCGCCCAGATCTACCGCGACCTTCCGATCCTCAGCGCCGGGCCGGGTGACGCGGAAAAGTCGCGTGCAGAGCATCGGCTTTACGGCGTCAGGGATGGCGCCCTGCCCTGCTCGGCGGCCGACTGGGCCGACTTGGCCAAAGGCGAAATCACGCTCGCTCATGAGCAAGGCAAGCTGCCGATCTTCGTCGGCGGGACCGGCCTTTACCTGCGCACCCTGCTCGACGGCATCGCGCCGGTGCCGCCGATCGACCCGGTAATCCGCCGGCGCGTGCGATCGAGCGGAGCGGTCGACAACCAGGCCGAGCTGCGGCGGGCCGATCCTGAGGCGGCCGAACGCATCAGGCCGACCGACAGGACGCGGATCGCTCGCGCTTTGGAGGTCGTCCTTTCCACCGGCCGAACCCTGAAGGACTGGCAGGCCGAACGGCACGGCGGCATCGCCAGCCAGGTGTCACTGCGGCCGCTCATTCTGCTGCCGCCACGCGATTGGCTCTATGCCCGCTGCGACGCGCGCTTCGCGGTTATGGTCGAGCAAGGCGCGATCGCCGAGGTCGAGCGGCTCCTGGCACGCGAGCTAGACCTCAATCTCCCGGTCATGCGCGCCATCGGCGTGCGGGAGATTGCCGCGTTCCTGGGCGGAGAGACAAACCGCGAGGCGATGGTCGCCGCCGGCCAGCAGGCGACGCGCCGTTACGCCAAGCGGCAATACACCTGGTTCGCGCACCAGCCGCCGGCGGGCTGGCCGCGGTTCGCGGAACCGCTGAAGGCCGACACCCTCCCGGATGCGCTGGCGCTCTTCGGGCAAAAGCCTTAGCGCGAGCGGGCCATGGAATTGCTTCGCGACGCCGACATCGACCCCACGCCGTTGGCCCGCAAAAGGGTCGCCATCCTCGGCTTCGGCAACCAGGGCCGCGCCCAGGCGCTCAATTTGAACGACAGCGGCGTGAACCTGGTTGTCGGGCTTCGCCACGGCTCACCCAGCGAAGCCGCGGCGCGGGTCGCCGGCCTGGACACGGCCCTGATCGCCGACGCGGTCATTGGCGCCGATCTGGTCATGATGCTGGCGCCCGACGAGGTGCTGGGCGGCCTCTATCGGGACATCGAGCCGCGCCTCCGTCACGGCGCCGCCCTGGGCTTCAGCCACGGCCTCGCCGTCCATTTCGGCATGATCGCGCCGCGCGCCGACCTCGACGTTTTCATGGTCGCTCCGAAGGGGCCGGGCACGGCGCTGCGCTCGCTGTTCACCGAGGGCAGGGGCATGGTCGCGCTGTGGGCGGTGGCGCAGGACGCCAGCGGCCAGGCCGGCGCCCTCGCCCTCGCCTACGGCCGCGCCATCGGCTGCGCCCGCGCCGGGCTGATGGCCTCGAGCTTCGCCGAGGAGTGCGAAGCGGACTTGTTCAACGAAGGCGCGGTCGTTTGGGGCGCCGTCCCGGAAATCCTGATTGCCGGCTTCGATATCCTGGTCGAGGCCGGCGTCGCCCCGGAAATCGCCTACATGGAATGCGTCGACGAGCTGAAGCTGATCGCCGACTTGATCGAGGCGCGCGGCATTGCCGGCATGCGCGAAGCGATCAGCAACACAGCCGAGCTCGGCGCCCTGCTCGGCGGCCCCCACGTGGTCGACGATCATGTCCGCGCCCGCATGCGCGAGGTGCTGGATGAGGTGCGCAGCGGCCGCTTCGCCCGCGCGCTCGGCGAGGAAGCCGCCAGCGCTTATCCGCGATTGCGGGAAGCGCGCGCCCGGGCGCGAGTGCAAGCGATCGAACAAGCGCGGCTGGCGCTGGGCTCCTAGGCGACCGGGTCGGTCGCTGGTTGCGGCCGCTCGCCGATGCTGGCGCGCTCGATATAGGCGCGCTGCAGCTTGCGATGCGCCTCCGCCGCTTGCGGTTCCTGGGCTTCGTTTGCCATTCTCTCTTCTTCCGCCGCGCGGCGGGCGAAATAGATGCGGTCCTGTTCACTCATGACTGTGCCCTCCCCACGAGGTGCAAGCCGAGCTTATAGCAGCCGGCAACGCCGAAGTCGAAACGAACCGACCCCCTTTCTAGCCCATGCTGGCCACTTTTCGTCGCTTTGGCGAGCCTCAGCGGCGGCCGAACAATTTCTCGATGTCGGCATGGGCCAGCTTCACCCAGGTCGGGCGGCCATGGTTGCACTGGCCGCTGTGCGGGGTGACCTCCATTTCGCGCAGCAAGGCGTTCATCTCCGCGACTGACAGGATGCGGCCGGCGCGTACCGAGCCGTGGCAGGCGATGGTCGCGGCGACATGGTCGAGCCGGTCCCGCAGGGACAAAGCGGTGCCGAGCTCGGCCAGCTCGGCGGCGAGATCGGCGAGCAAGGCCCGCGCATCGGTCTTGCCCAGCGGCGCTGGGATGGCGCGGACCAGCATTGCCGCCGGGCCGAAGCGCTCCATTACCAGCCCCAGTTCGGCTAAATCGGCCATCGCCGCCTCCAGCCGGTCGCAGTCCGG
>DAIPLM010000220.1:611-2891 GCA_036769205.1 Sphingomicrobium sp. | reverse complement strand
AGTCGGCGAAATTCTCGGCATGTTCGCGGCGGCGGGCCGTGCCACCGGGTGCATTGGTTGAGTCCGACACACCTTTCGCCCGAACGCGGGCGGGTTTAGACTGACGCCATGGCGTCGCGCGAAGATCAGGACGATTTCGGCTGGGGTGGGGTAGGAACGGCCCTCGGCGCCCTGGTCGCGGCGCTGGTGCTGATGGCCGTCGTCTTCTTCCTGGCGATGTCGAGCCGCGCCCGCGACGAAGCCTTCGCCAGCGAGCGGCACACCTACGACGTCACCCTGCTGACCCGCACGCTCGACGCCAGCATGGCCCGCGCCGAAGCGGCGCTCGGCCGCTTCGTCCTCGACGAGGATGTCCGCGGCAGCGGCAATATCTATTACAGCCAGTGGCGGCTCGCCGGGCAACAGTTGGTCCAGCTCGACCGGTTGGTCGCTGCCGATCCCGACCAGCGCGCCCGGGTCGATCAGCTCGAGCAATTGTACCGCCAGCGCGGCGAACAACTGGCGCTGGCCGCCCGCGCCACCGTCGCCAAGCGCGGCGGCACCGGCTATTTCTTTGCCGCCACCAAGTCCGACACCGGCAAGGACCTCAGCGCCAAGCTTTCCGAGATCGCCAACAGCGAACGGTTGTCGCTCGAGCGGAAGATGGAGCAAAGCAAGGTCTTCGCGGCCAAGACGCAGCGCCTGACCGACTATATGTCCGTCATCGGCGTCATCGTCGGCTTCGGCGCCATCTTCCTCGGCTGGGTCGCCTTCCGCGCCTTGCGGCTCAACGCTCTGTCCCGGCGTCTGGCCGAAACCGAGTCGGACCGCGCCTCGGCACTTGAGGAGGCGGTGCGCGAGCGGACCCAGGAATTGTGGGAAGCCAACCGGGCGCTGAAGGCCGAGGCGGTCGAGCGCCAGGCCGCCGAGGCGCAGCTGCGCCAGGTCCAGAAGATGGAGGCGGTAGGCCAGCTGACCGGCGGCATTGCCCATGATTTCAACAATATGCTCGCCGTCGTCGTCGGCGGAATCGACCTTGCCAAAAGGCGCCTGAGCGGCCCGCGGCGCGAAGTGCTGCACCATCTGACCAATGCCATGGAAGGCGCCACCCGCGCCGCCGCCTTGACCCGCCGGCTGCTGTCCTTCGCCCGCTCCGAGCCATTGCTGCCGGAGCGGGTCGACAGCCGCGACCTCGTCACCGGCATGTCCGAGCTGCTAGACCGCACCCTCGGCGAGCGCACCAAGGTCGTCACCCGGCTCGATGCCGACGCCTGGCCGGTGTTCGTCGATTCCCACCAGCTCGAGAACGCCATCCTCAACCTCGCGGTCAACGCCCGCGACGCCATGGAAGGCGCCGGCACGCTGACGATCGCCACCGACAATGTCACTCTGGCCACCAACGAAGTCGGCGACATCCGCCCCGGCGAATATCTGCAGCTGTCGGTCAGCGACACCGGCTGCGGCATGACCGAGGAAGTGCGCGAGCGCGCCTTCGAGCCGTTCTTCACCACCAAGCCGGTCGGCAAGGGCACCGGCCTGGGCCTGAGCCAGATCTTCGGTTTCGCCCACCAGTCCGGCGGCGAGGTCGGCATCGAAAGCACGCTTGGCAAGGGCACGACGGTGTCCCTCTATTTGCCGCGCACCGAGGCGGTGGCGCCGGTGCGGCTGCACCCGCAGACGGCAGGCGGCGAATCCGAGCCGACCGTGCCCGGCGCCCGCATCCTGCTGGTCGAGGACGATCCGCGGGTGCGGGCGGCGACGGTCGGCGCGCTCGAGGATTTGGATTATGAGCCGGTGGCCTGCGACGGCGGCGCCGAGGCGATCGCCCTGTTCGACGCCAGCCCCTTCGACCTGGTCATCAGCGACGTCATCATGCCGGAAATGACGGGCCCCGAATTGATCCGCATCCTGAAGGCCCGCAAGCCGGAAATCGCCGTTCTGTTCGTCACTGGCTATGTCGGCGAGGGCGAGAGCGAGGACCTGATCGGCTACGAGCTGCTGCGCAAGCCGTTTACGGTCGGGGCGCTGGCTTCGGCGGTCGCCTCGGCCCTCTCCCGCCCGCTCAACGAATTGCGCCGGAGCGGAGGAGCCGCGGCAGCAGGCTGATCGCGGCGAGCAGCGGCCAGCGCTTCTGCCAGGGCTTGAGGACGATCTTGGTCCCGGCGTGGCGGTTGATCTTCCAGGCAATGTAATCGGCGCCGCCGGCGAAGGTCGCGCTGGCCTTGGCGAGGCGCAGGACCGACAGCAGCTTGCCTTCCACGCGGCGCCGGCCCCAACCGGTGTCCAAGCCTCCACTGGTCG
>DAIPLM010000220.1:0-601 GCA_036769205.1 Sphingomicrobium sp. | reverse complement strand
GGCGAAGGTGGCGCTGGCTTTGGCCAGCCGCAGCGCCGACAGCATTTTACCTTCCAGCCGGCGCAGTGCCCAGCCGCCAGTCTCCGGAATGGCCGCTTCCAGCCCGGCCGCAGTGAAGCGCCGGTAGCGATCCGGATCAGCGTCGACGACCGACCCGCTGCGGCCCTTCCGCTCGGCCCGCAGCTCCGCCGAATAGGTCAAGGCGAAGGCTTGCCGCCACAGGCCGAGCCGGTCATCCGAAGGCTCCGCCAACGGCAAGGCGGCCCCAAGCAGGGTCGGGACGGCCCGCGCCACCGAATCCACCGCGCGGTCGCGCGCCGCGTCGTCCGCCGCCCATGCCAGCCGCGACGGCTGGGCAAAGCGCGCCCAGACCGACACGCTGCGGGTTTCGGGGCCATTGAGGCGGTGGAAATCCTGCTCGCTCAGCACCGCATATTTGGCGCCGAGCTTGCCGTACTGGAACGGAAAGACATTGGGCGGGATCAGTCGGTTGGCGGGCGCCAGCCAGCTTGCCCCATAAGCGGCGCGATAGCTGGAGACGATCACGTAGAAATCGAGCATCAGCCCGTCGAGCTGCTTCTCGCGCAGGCAGCTGCCGTAG
>DAIPLM010000038.1:5303-10562 GCA_036769205.1 Sphingomicrobium sp. | reverse complement strand
ACGTCGAGCTCCTCGCTCGGTACCTTGGCGCGGTCCTCGACCGGGTAATCGGTCAGCTGGAAGAAAGCCTGGGCGAGCGCGGCGGTGGCTTGCGGGCCGTTGGGCACATGCCAGGTCGAGACCCCGGCCAGGCGATCGAGCCGATAGTCGGTCGGGCCGTTGACCGAGATCACCTCCAGTTTCGCTTCGATCAGCTCGATGAAGGGCAGGAACAGATCCCGGTTGAGGCCATCCTTGTAGAGGTCGGTGGGCGGCCGGTTGGAGGTCGTCACCACCGCCACGCCCTCGTCAAGCAAGGCCGTGAACAGCCGCGACAGGATCATCGCGTCGGCGGCATTGGTGACCTGCATCTCGTCGAAGCACAGCAGCCGTGCTTCGGCGGCAATCGCGTGGGCCACGCGTGGGATCGGATCGCCTTCCTCTTTGGTTCGCACCTTGCGCAGGCGCTGATGCACATCGAGCATGAAAGCGTGAAAATGCACCCGCCGTTTCGGCTCGACCGGGACATGATCGAAGGCGAGGTCCATCAGCATCGACTTGCCGCGCCCGACCCCGCCCCACAGATAGACGCCGCGCGGCGCCTCGTCCTCGCCGAACAATCGCGCCAGGAGCCCGCGGCCGGAGCCCGCGAGCTCGGCCGCCAGCCGATCGAGCGCCGCCACCGCCCGCTTCTGGTCGGGGTCGGGCCTCAGTTCGCCAGCCGCGACCAGCGCGGCATGGGCGCTAGCGACTGGGCCCATTGGGCGCCCGGATCCGCTTCAATGTGCCGGTGAAGCTGTAGCAGGGCTCGCCGTCCTGAACGCAGACCCCTTGCAGGAAGGCGTGGCCGCGGGTCTGGCGGACCAGTTCGACCCGGGCGTCGAGCGGCACCCCGGCCTCGCCGCGCGCCAGGAAATGCGTCGTCAGGTCGAGCGTCACATAATGGCCCTCGCTCATGCCGGCGCAGCGGCCGCCGGCGAACAATGCCATGTCGATGAAGCTCATCACCGCCCCGCCATGAATCGAGCCGCCCATGTTCATATGCGCTTCGGTCGGGAACATGCGGACCTCGCCGCGCCCCGGCCCGGCCGGGCGGAACAGCAGCCGGCCGGTGGCGGCGGCGAACGAGCTGCGCGGAAAATCGCCCCAGCTGAACCAGCCGGGATGGTCAGGGTCGGGCTGGGCGCCGGCCGGCGCGGCGACGTCGTCCAACCCCTTGCCCTCGAACCGGTGGCCGTCCTCGCTCACGCGGTTCTTTCGGCGATCAGCTTCTTGGTTTCGGCGATCGCCTTGGCCGGGTTCAAGCCCTTCGGGCAGGCGTTCGAGCAGTTCATGATGGTGTGGCAGCGGTAGAGGCGGAACGGGTCCTCGAGCTGGTCCAAACGCTCGCCGGTCATTTCGTCGCGGCTGTCGGCCAGCCAGCGATAGGCCTGGAGCAGCACCGCAGGGCCCAGGAACTTGTCGCCGTTCCACCAGTAAGACGGGCAGCTGGTCGTGCAGCAGAAGCACAGGATGCATTCGTAGAGGCCGTCGAGCTTGTGGCGGGCCTCGGGCGACTGCAGCCTTTCCTTGTCCGGCTCGGGCGTCGCCGTCTTCAGCCAGGGCTGGATCGCGGCGAGCTGGGCATAGGCGTGGGTCAGATCGGGCACCAAATCCTTGACCACCTCGAGGTGCGGCAGCGGCGTGATCCGCACCTCGCCCTTCAGATCGGCGATGGCGGTGGTGCAGGCGAGGCCATTGCGCCCTTCCATGTTCATCGCGCAGCTGCCGCAAATGCCTTCGCGGCAGGAACGGCGGAAGGTTAAAGTGGCGTCGATCTCGTTCTTGATCTTGATCAAGGCGTCGAGGACCATCGGCCCGCACTGGTCGAGGTCGATGGTGTAAGTGTCATAGCGCGGGTTGGCGCTGGTGTCCGGGTCGTAGCGATAGATGCGGAAGCTCTTCAGGCGCTTGCCGGGCTCAGCCTTGTAGGTCCGGCCCTTGCGGCTGATGCGGCTGTTCTTAGGCAAGGTGAATTCGGCCAAGGCGGGCTCCTCGAACTGGCTGAAGACGCCGCTACCATGCGCGCCGGGCGGTTTCAAACTGCCGGGCACAGCAAAGGCCGCGGATGCCCAGACGTCCGCGGCCGTGCTTGGTCCCGCCTGGCTCAGAAGCGGAAGCGGAGATCCGCCTGCGCGCGCTGGTCGGTCATCGCCCCGCCGGTCGCATGCTGGCCCGACAGGCCGAGCGTCAGCGGTCCCTCGCCGAAGGTCACGCCGCCCTTGAACTCAACCCAGCCGGAACCAGCCGAGGCGAGCGGCAAATGGATCGCTTCCTCGGGCGCGACCGCGAAGCGGACGGTGGCCCCGGCCTCGCCACCCGACAGCAGCGACACATCGGCCGCCGCCCTCAGAGTGCCTTGGCTGCCTCCAGCACTTCGGCGGCATGGCCCGGGACCTTGACCTTGCGCCATGTTTTGACGACCCGCCCGTCCTTGCCGATCAGGAAGGTCGAGCGTTCCATCCCCATATATTTGCGGCCGTACATCGACTTTTCGACCCACGTGCCGAAGGCATCGGAAATGCGCCCATCCTCGTCGGAGGCGAGCAGCACCTTCAGCTCGTATTTGGCGATGAACTTGTCATGCTTCTTCATCGGATCGCGCGAGACGCCGATGACGCGGACGCCGGCGGCGGCGAAATCGCCGGCAAGCGCGGTGAAGTCCTGCGCTTCTTTGGTGCAGCCGGAGGTGTCGTCCTTGGGATAGAAATAGAGCACCAAGGGCGCGCCGGGCGCGCCGAGGTCGACGGTGGCGCCGTCGCTGGCGGTGACCTTCAGTGCCGGTGCGTTATCGCCTTGGTTGATCATTGCTCGCCTTCCCTGACCCGTGCCCACAGCGCCGCGACCCTTTGCCGCGCCGCGTCGTGCGCCGCAAGCAAAGCGTCCCAGTCGGGATAACCGCAGACCTCGGCGACCAAGGTCCGGGATTCCGCCGGCGGCACGCTGCCGTCGGGCGCGACGAGGCGCATCGTCACCAGAATTCGCGACAGCAACCTCAAGTCGGCATCCACGTCCGCGCCCAGTAGGCCGGCCTCGACCAAGGCGGCGATCGCATATTCGAGCCGCGGGTCGAAGCCGATGCCGCGGCTGAGCTGGAGGACGTGGACGGCGAACTCGAGGTCAACCAGCCCGCCCGGCCCGAGCTTGATGTCGAGCGGCCCCGACGGCGGCTTGTGCCTCAACATATCTGCGCGCATTTTGCCGGCGTCGGCGCGGACCTTAGCGGCGTCGCGCGGCAGGCCGAGCACCGTCTCGATCGCCGCTTCCAGCCGCCCCCGCCCGGCCGGCGAGCCGTGCACCGCCCGCGCGCGCAGCAGCGCCATATGCTCCCAGGTCCAGGCCTCGGCTTTCTGATAGGCGGCGAAGGCGTCGAGGCGGACCGCCATCATCCCTTCCGCCCCCTGCGGCCGCAGCCTGGTGTCGACATCGTACAGCGGACCGGACGCCGTCGGCACCGACAGAGCGGTGACGATCCGCCGCGCCAGCCGATTGAAATAATCGGTGGCGCTGAGCGGCTTGACGGCGTCCGACATGGCGCCCTCGGCGGCGTCGAAGATGAAGATGAGGTCGAGGTCGGAGGCATGGGTCAGCGCCCGGCCGCCCAACCGCCCGAGCCCGAGGATCAGCAGCTCGCCGCCGGCGACCCGGCCATGCTCGCGCTCGAACTGGGCGGTGGTGGCGGCGGCCAGCGCCTGGATCGCGCCCTCAGCGACATTGGCATAGCCCATCATGATGTCGAGCGGGTCGCGGTGCTTGAGGATCAGCTGGACGCCGAGCGCGAAGCGGCGCTCGTTGACCAGCCGCCGCACCCGGTCGAGTTGCTGGTCGTAGCTCTCACCGCGCGGTCCCTTCGCCAGCCGCTCAGCGAGCTCGTCGGGTTCGGGCGGCGTCGCGAAGCTCGAAGCGTCGATCAGGCCGTCGAGCAGCACCGGCCGCCGCGCCAGTTGGTCGGCCAGCACCGGGGCATGGGCGAGGATCAGCGCCAGCATGTCGGCGAGCGGCGCCTGCGCGACCAGCAGCCGGTAGAGGTTCACCCCGCTCGACACCCGCTCGACAATGTCGCTGAAGCGGTTGAGCGCGTGGGTCGGGTCGGGACCATGAGCGATGGCCCGCAGCAACACCGGCAGCATCGCCTCGAACGCCCGCCGCGCCGCCGGCGAGCGCAACGAGCGGATCTGCCCCGAGCGCCATTCGCCGATGCGCTTCAAGGGAACCTCGACATCGCGATAGCCGATCGCCGCCAGCTCGCCGGCGAGGATGTCGGGATCGTTGGACAAATGCTCGCCACGATCGACGGCGAGGCCGTCGAAATTCTCGCCAACGAAGGCGACGTGCGGGCGCAACGATTCGACGAGCGCGGCGCCGTCGGCGAGGCCGTCGAGGCGGGCGACGGCGTCGAGCTCTGCCGGGTCGACCGGTAGCCGGTGGGTCTGCTGGTCGGCGATCATCTGCAGGCGGTGCTCGGTGTCGCGCAGCCGGCGATAGGCGGCGGCGAAACCGTCGGCGACATCGCGCTCCAGCCGGCCGCCGCGCGCCAGCACCGCCAGCGCGTCCAGGGTCGCCGGCGCGCGCAGCTCGGGCTCGCGGCCGCCGTGGATCAATTGCTGCACCTGGGCGAAGAACTCGGCCTCGCGAATGCCGCCGCGGCCGCGCTTCAAGTCGAAGCCGGGGCCGAACGCCTGGCCCTGCGCATAATGGTCGCGGATGCGGACGCTGATATCGCGGATTTCCTCGATCGCCCCGAAATCGAGCGCCCGCCGCCAGATGAACGGCTGGATCTCGGCCAGGAAGCGCTCCCCTAGCGCGCGGTCGCCGGCGGCGACGCGGGCGCGGATGAAGGCCGCCCGCTCCCACGGCAGCGCCTGCGATTCGTAATAAGAGATCGCCGCATCGACCGGCAGCGCGATCGGCGTCACTTCCGGCGACGGCCGCAGCCGCAGGTCGACGCGGGCGACATAGCCGTCCTCGGTGCGCTGTTGCAGCAGCTCGACCAGCCGGCGGGCGATGCGCACCGCCGCTTCGCCCGGCTCCTCGCGCTGGCGATGCGGCAGCACATGCGGGTCGAACAGCAGGATCAAGTCGACATCGGACGAATAATTTAATTCGCGGCTGCCGAGCTTGCCGAGGGCGAGGATTGCAAAGCCGCGGGCGTCGGCGCCGGGCGCCCGCTCCGCAATCGCCGCCCGCAGCGCGCCGTCGATCGCCAAGTCGGCGAAATCGGACAAAGCGCCGGTGACGCCT
>DAIPLM010000038.1:0-5293 GCA_036769205.1 Sphingomicrobium sp. | reverse complement strand
GTCGAGCTCGCCGGCGAGGTCGCCGAGCGCGACCGCCAGCGCCAGCGCCGTCCGCCGGCGGCGCAGCTCGGCGCCGATCGTTTCGGCCCCGATCGCCTGCGCCGCGGCCATCGCGTCGGCAATCCCTTGGTCGATAAAGGTTTTGGCGATGTTCGGGCAAGCTTGCGCCGCCTCGCGCAGGAACGGCGAAAACGCCAATGCGCGCTCCACCGCCCGTTCCCGCTCAGTCGCATCGCCCATGCGACGAGGCTCTGCCCGATTTGGCCGACGCGCGAAACCCGGACCGCCTGACTGCGTTAAGTCACCGAGATGGCCCGCGAAGCAGATTTAAAGGAGGCGTCCGCGCTTCACATGGAACGGCGAATCATCCGTGTTGAAAGCTTGCCCGACCAGGCCGGCATTGCCGCGGCGCTGCGCCGCGCCTTCGCCGCTGGGCCGGCCGAAGAGGATCAATCCGACCGCTTGTTCGAGGACTTGCTGCGGCGGTTGCACTAAAGCTCAGCTGTCCTCGTCACCCTCGTCGCCGCGATTGCTGATCGCCTGGCTGCCGGCGCTCAATTCATCGACCTCGCCCATGATTGCCTGCAACGCCGACTTGTTGGGGTCGGTCTTGTGCTGGCGGCGCGACGGCAGCTTGCCGCCCGACATCAGGGCCTCGAGCGCGACCCGGCCGCGGGCCACCCGGCTTTTGATGGTGCCGACGGCGCAGCCGCAGATATCCGCGGCTTCCTCGTAGGCGAAGCCGCCCGCGCCGACCAGGATCAGCGCCTCGCGCTGCGGCTGCGGCAAGTGCATTAGCGCCCGCTGCATGTCGCCAAGCTCGATATGGCGGTCCTGGCTGGCCGGCGCCGCCAGTATCTTGGCGGCGGTGATGTCGTCCCACTCGCCCTTGAAACGCGCCCTACGCATCTGGCTCAGGAACAGGTTCCTGAGGATGATGAAGGTCCAGGCGCGCATATTGGTGCCGGCCTGGAAGCGCTTGCGCGCCGCCCATGCCTTCAACAGAGTTTCCTGGACGAGGTCGTCGGCCAGGTCGCGGCTGCCCGACAGCGAGCGGCCGAAAGCGCGCAGATGCGGGATGACCGCGGCAAGCTGGTCTTTGAAGTCCGGGTCCGACAGCGGAACCGGCTCGGGGCGCGTCTCTTCGACCAGTTCATCCTCGTCGTCATCGGACACTTGATTCCACCCCGTTACCCGGCCGGAGGCCTGCTGCGCATTGTTCATGGAAGATAGGAACCTAGCCGGCGACCAGCAACAGGAGCGCGAAGATTGCGATCACGAGCAACAGGCCGACGGCGAGGACGACGCGAGTGACGTGAGGCGTCACGCCGGCGCGCGCCTCAGTAGTGGAAACATGCTTGCTTGGCTCGGCCAACGACCATCCCCTGGAACTTTGATTTGCCACGCCAACGCCGCGTTCGCGCGACTGTTCCCTGGGGGTAACGACTTAGCCCGCCGGGACCGTGGCGGCGTCGAAGAACAGCGCCTGGCTGATCGCCGCCTTGACCGTCGAGCGCTGGAACGGCTTGGTGATGAGGAAGGTCGGCTCCGGCCGGGTGCCGGTCAGCAGCCGCTCGGGGAAAGCGGTGATAAAGATCACCGGCACCGAAAATTCGGCGAGGATGTCCTTAACCGCGTCGATCCCGCTCGAATCGTCGGCCAGCTGGATGTCGGCCAGCACCAGGGTCGGCGGCGACTGCCGCGCCTGGGCGACCGCTTCGGACCGGGTGACGGCGACGCCGGTGACATTATGGCCGAGGTCGCGGACGATCATCTCGATGTCCATGGCGATGATCGGCTCGTCCTCGATGATCAGCACGTCGGCATGGGTCTGCCGCTCGATTTCGGCCAGCGCCTCGGCGACCAGGCTGTCGACGTCCTCGGGGGAGACGCCGATCAAATAAGCGGCGTCCTCGGTCGAAAATCCCTCGAGCGACGTCAGCAGCAGAGCCTGGCGTGACATCGGCGTGATTCGCGACAGCCGCGCCTGGGCGATGCCCTCCGCGCCGCCGAAACCGATGTTGGCGGGATCCTCGCCCGGCTCGATGTTGGCGGTCGACCAGATGGCGTGGAAGGTTCGGTAGAGGCCGAGCCGTGGGTCGACGTCGCGCGGGAAGTCGTTGGGGGCGGCGACGATGGCTTCCAGCGTCGCTCGGACGAAGGCGTCGCCGTGGGCCTGGCTGCCGGTCAGGGCGCGGGCGTAACGGCGGAGGAAAGGCAGATGCGGCGCGAGTTCCTGTCCAAGCGACATGTTCGATGACACTCCCTGAAGCGATGGTGGCCCTATTGGGCGCACCCGTTTTTCGTTGCAACCCCGGAACCGGCTGTCGCGCGGCCGCGCCGCATCAGCCCCCGATGTTCTATCCAGGGGTGGAACAAAGCACCGCGCTTTTGGTTTCCACGGTTCAGTTGGGGGCCCAGTCCATACATTGACGAGGTGCCGAGGGGGGATATAGGTGCGCGCCGACGCAGTTTTCGACCCGTCCCCGAATTTGGACCGCGGACCGGACGACGGCCGACAAGCCTGTGCACCCACGCGAGGGGGACGAGGATTTGAGTGAAGGCAGCAACAACGATCCTCCCGCCAACGGTGGTCGTGACAAGCCGCGCTCGAAGCGGGGCCGCCACCCTGGGGAAGGCCGCCGCTCCAAAGCCGGCGACCTCGGCAAGGCCTTGCGCTCAGTCTATGACAACACGCTTCGCGAAGACGTCCCCCGGGACTTCCTCGATTTGCTCCACAAGCTCAGCTAGGCGCACCGCGCGAGCGGATCGCTGAATGGCCCGCCGACTCTCCCAGTTCGATCGCTTGCCGACCGGCACGAAGCTACTGCTCATCCTGTCGGCCGCCTTGCTGCCGCTCGGCCTCGCTTTAGCCTGGGCGGCGCGCGACAGCCTGCAGGACGCCAATAGCGCCAACCGCGCCGCCGCCGAGGAGCAGGGCAAAGCCGTCGCCCGCGCCATCGAAAGCCTCATTGCCCGCAACGCGCTGGCGCTCAGCATCGCCGCCAACGGCGCCTTCCGCGACAGCGTCGCCGAACCGTGCCAGGCCACCGCCCAATCCCTCGCTTTGGCGCCGGCCATCGCCAGCCGCTTCGTCATCCGCGATCCCAAGGGCGAAATCCTCTGCACCAGCGGCGATTTCCAGCCCCGGCGCAACGACTGGCTGGTGGCGCCCGGCGACATCCGCCTGTGGGTGTCGCCGCTCGACCGGTCGCTCGACTATCGGGTCGGCGTCGTCGGCGGCATGGCGACCGGCGATTTCAACGTCGACGACCTGCGCTTGGCGGCGACCGGCATCGGCAAGGGCATCGACGAGCTGACCATCAGCGATGGCGACGATCAGCTGCGGATCATCGAGTCGGCGAACCGCGTCGACGAGGTCGAGCCGTTGCGCAGCGCCCATCCCATCGCCCGCGGCCAGCTGCGCGTCCACACCGCCATCGCCGTCACCCGGACGACCATCTTCGACCAGGCCGCGACCCTGCTGCCGTTGTTGATGTGGATGGTCGCCGCCTTGCTCAGCTGGCTGCTCGTCCGCCGCTCGCTGATCCTGCCGCTCGGCCGCCTGAAGCGGGCGGTGGTCGCCTACCAGCCCGGCGACGAGCGCCTGGTGCTGCCCGATCGGCTTGGCCCGGCCGCCGAAATCCGCGAGCTCGGTCAGGCCTTCGAGCGCGCCGTCGAGCGCATCGAGGAATCCGAGCGGCAGATGGCCGAGGCCCTTGGCGGCCAGCGGCGGCTGGTCCGCGAGGTCCACCACCGGGTGAAGAATAATCTGCAGGTGGTGGCGTCATTGCTCAACATCCACGGCCGCAGCGCCACGGCACCGGAGGCGAGCGCGGCCTATGCCGCCATCGGCCGCCGCGTCGATGCCTTGTCGGTCGTCCACCGCAACCATTTCGCCGACGTCGAGGAAAGCCGCGGCATTTCCCTGCGGCCGTTGCTGGTCGAGCTGTCGGCGACCCTGCGCGCGTCGGCGCCCGACGATGCGAGGGCGACCTCGATCCAGCTCGACGTCGACAATGTCTACACCACCCAGGACGCCGCCGTCGCTAGCGCCTTCTTCGTCACCGAGGTGGTCGAGTTCGCCATGCTGCGCCAGCCGGGCGAGGCGATCGAGATCGAGCTCAGGCGGGCCGGCGAGCTCGCCGCCCGGCTGACGATTTCCAGCAATGCCCTGATGACCGACGGCGACGGCGACCCCGAGCGGGTCCAGTTCAGCCGCATCATCGGCGGCCTCGCCCGCCAGCTGCGCTCCCCGCTCGACGAAAAAATCGGGCGCCTGAGCGTTGATATTCCCGTGTTTCCGGAGTGACGCGCGGCCCTGGATGGTCCCGAGTCGATTTTTTTTCAAAGGCGCGGAACCGGGGCGAAACTCAGGGCGTTATGAGCTTCGGATAGTGACCTTTTGCCCCCCCGCTCTCGCTATCCACTTAAATGGGCCCGGACTCGCCAACCCTCCCCCCCCCCGGTGGCGAATCCGGGCCCACGTTTGTCTGGGCCCCTTCACCTTCATCCGCTGATGCTGAGGCTTTCGCCGCCCGCGCCGCGCGCCAGTGGGTAACGCGGATGGCGACGATCGCGAATTCGTAGAGCAGATAGAGCGGCACCAGCAGCATCAATTGCGAGACGACATCCGGCGGCGTCAGCACCGCCGAGACGATGGCGCAGACGACGATCGCGTAGCGGCGCGACTTGGCAAGCTGCTCGCGGGTGACCAGGCCGGCCCGCTCCAGCACCATCAGCAGCACCGGGGTCAAAAAGGCGAGGCCGAAGCCGAACAGGAAGCGGGTCGAGAAGCTCAGATAATTGCCGACCGCCGGCAGCGCCTCCTGGGTGACGCCGCCGATATCGCCTTCGAAGCCGAGCAGGAATTGCAACGCCCAGGGCATGGCGATGAAGTAAGCGAAGCAGGCGCCGGCGGCGAAAAAGAATGGCGTCATCACCAGGAACGGCAGGAACGCCTTCTTCTCCTTGACGTAGAGCCCGGGCGCGACGAATTTCCACAGCTGCGTGGCGATGACCGGGAAGGTCAGCATCAGCGCCGCGAACAAGGCCACCTTCACCTCGGCGAAGAAGGCCTCGAAAATGTCGGTGTAGATCAATTTGCCCTGGCCGGCGGCGAGCAACGGCTGCACCAGCACGCCGAAAATCGGCTTGGCGAAATAGAGGCAAATGAAGAAGGCCAGCGCCAGGCTCGCCAGCGACCACAGCAAGCGCCGGCGGAGCTCGATCAGATGCTCGATCAGCGGCGCCTTGGTGTCGTCGATGTCCTTCACGGCAACGGGCGCTCGGC
>DAIPLM010000037.1:0-10665 GCA_036769205.1 Sphingomicrobium sp. | reverse complement strand
TGCGAGCGCCAGCACCTGAAGCTGGTGCGTCTACCAATTCCGCCACCTGGGCACAGATGATTTGGAAAATCAGTTCGGTAGGCGGGGGCGATTTGGCGGCGACGGCGCGGCTTGTCAATGCGCTTGGGCCGGGGCAAAGGCTGCGGCCATGTTCGACAAGCGACCCGGGCTGGTGACGGTGTTCGGCGGCGGCGGATTCATTGGCCGCTACGTCTGCGAAGCTCTGTTCAAGTCCGGCATCCGCGTCCGCGTCGCCGACCGCCATCCGCGCCGCGCCTATTTCCTGCAGCCGCTCGCCGCCATCGGCCAGCTCGACCTGGTCGCCGCCGACATCGGCCGCCGCCCGTCCGTCGCCCGCGCCGTCGAGGGCGCCAGCGCCGTCATCAATCTGGTCGGCATCCTCAAGGGCGACTTCGAAGCCTTGCAGGCCGAGGGAGCCGGCACCGTTGCCGAGGAAGCGGGCCGCGCCGGGGCCAAGGCGCTGGTCCACGTCAGCGCCATCGGCGCCGACCCCGATAGCCCGTCGCGCTATGGCGCCAGCAAAGCGCGCGGTGAGGCCAGGGTCCGCTCCGCCTTTCCTGGAGCGACCATCATCCGACCGAGCCTGGTGTTCGGCCCCGAGGACCAGCTGACCAACCGCTTCGCCAGCCTGATGAGCCGCCTGCCGATCTATCCGGTGATCGCGCCCAGGACTCGCTTCCAGCCGGTCTATGTCCGCGACCTGGCGCGGGCCATCGCCGACGCCGCGCTCGACCCCAGGCGCCACGCCGGCAAAACCTACGAGATCGCCGGCCCGCAGGTGATGACCATGCGCCGGCTGACCGAGTCGATCGCCGCAATGTCGGGCCAGTCGCCGATGCTGGTCGATGTGCCGGACATCGCCGCCGCTGCCTTGTCGAGGCTCGGTTTCCTGCCCGGCGCGCCGTTGACCCGCGACCAATGGCTGATGCTGCAACGGGACAATGTCGCTGCCAGCAAGACCGCCGGTCTCTATGCGTTTGGCATCACGCCGACGCCGCTCGCCGCCGTCGCCGACGAATGGCTGGCCCGCTTCCGCCGCGGTGGCCGCTTCGCCGCCCGCCGCGAATATTCCTCGGTCGGTTAACCGAGCGCGTGCCAATTCTCCTGCTGGTCATCATCCTCGGCATCGTCGAGGGCGTCACCGAATATCTGCCCGTCTCCTCCACCGGCCATCTGATCCTGGCGACCGAGCTGCTCGGCTTCGACGCCGACCAATGGGCGTTGTTCAATATCGCCATCCAGCCCGGCGCCATCCTCGCCATCGTCATCCTCTATTGGCGGACCTTTCGGGACGTGCTCACCGGCCTGTTCCAGCGATCCCCGAGCGCCTGGGCCTTCACCCGCAATCTGCTAGTCGCCTTCGTGCCGGCGGTGGTGCTCGGCCTGGCGCTCGGCGACCAGATCGAGGCGCTGTTGGGCAATGCCGAGGTGGTTGCCTGGGCGCTGATCATCGGCGGCTTCGCCATCCTGGTGGTCGAGCGCTTCGCCCGGCCCGAATATTCGGGCGGCGTCGCCGAGATGAGCTTCAAGCAATCGGCGATGGTCGGCCTCGTCCAGTGCCTGGCGATGGTCCCCGGGGTCAGCCGCTCGGGCGCCACCATCCTCGGTGCCATGGGCATGGGCATCGACCGCCGCACCGCCGCCGAGTTCAGCTTCTTCCTCGCCGTGCCGACTTTGACCGGGGCGACCGTGCTGCAGCTCTACAAGCATGGCGCCAGCATCGGCGGAGACATTATCGGCCATATCCTGCTCGGCGCTTTGGTGTCGTTCGTGGTCGCCATCATAGTCGTCAAGGCGTTCCTGGCGGTCATCACCCGCTTCGGCTTCGGCCCCTTCGCCTGGTACCGGATCCTGGCTGGCGGCGCCGCTTTGATCTGGCTGGGAATGCGCTAAGCCTTTCCAAGCCCAAGCGTTTTGCCGATAATGGGCCATCGATTCGCAAAGGATTTGGCGATGCGTGCGATTTTTGCCCTTCTGCCCTTGGCCATGATGGCCGCCCCGGCGCTGGCCGCTCCGGCCGACGAGGAAGTCCGCATCCCGGCGGAGCTGACCGACCCGGCGATGGCCGCGACCCTGGGCAAGATGCTCGGCAGCCTGACCAAGGCGATGATGGATATGCCGATCGGCGAAGTGCAGGCGGCGGTCGCCGGCCGCGAGTCGACGGCGGCCGACAAGGGGCGCACCCTCCGCGATGTCGCCGGCGGCGATCCGAACCTCGACCGCAAGGTCGAGGCCCAGGTGGCCGAAGCCTTGCCGCGCATGCAGGCCGGCCTGAAGGCGATGTCGAAATCCCTGCCGGCGATGGCGCGGGCCGTTGAGGAAGCCGCCGAGGCGATGGAAGGCAGCATCGATCGCGCTACGGCCAACATTCCCCAACCGGGCTATCCCAGACGCTAATTTTCCAGCGCATGCCGGTGGACTGAAGCCACCGCGACGCTAATGCTTGGCGCATGTGGCAGCTCTACCAATTCCCGCTTTGCCCCTTTTCCCGCAAGGTCCGCATGGTGCTGAGCGAGAAGGGCGTCGCCCACGAGCTGGTGCGCGAATATCCGTGGGAGCGGCGCGACGAGTTCATCGATTTGAACCCGGCCGGCGAGACGCCGGTGCTGGTCGACAGCGAGGCCGGCACAGTTTTGATTGGCAGCCAGCCGATCTGCGAATATTTCGACGAGACCAACGACAAGATGCCGATGATCCACGGCAATGCCGTCGCCCGCGCCGAAATCCGCCGACTGGTCGAATGGTTCGACGAGAAGCTCTACCGCGAGGTCGTCGAGCCACTGATGCACGAGCGGATGCGCAAGCGGCTGGTGTCGAACGATTCACCCGACACCCGCGTCCTGCGCGAGGCGATGCGGATCGCCAACGGCCACCTCGATTATTTGGATTATCTGCTCGACCATCGCCGCTGGCTGGCCGGCGCCGGCTTGAGCCTCGCCGACTTTACCGCCGCCGCGCAATTGAGCGTCGTCGACTATCTCGGCGCGCTCGACTGGCGGGGGCACAAGCAGACCAAGGACTGGTACGCGGTGATGAAATCGCGCCCGGCCTTCCGCCCGTTATTGGGCGAGCGTATGGAGGTGATCGTGCCGCCGTCGCATTACGACAAGGTCGACTTCTAACCCTCCAGCGCCTCCCCTTCCGGCGCTCCTCGTCCCAGCTTATCGGGCAGTGGCTCGCCGTTGGCGGTGAACTCGAGGCTGACCGAGTTGATGCAATAACGCTCGCCGGTCGGCGGCGGGCCGTCGGGGAAAACATGGCCCTGATGGGCGTTGCAGCGGGCGCAGACGATCTCGGTGCGGACCATGCCGAATTGGGTGTCGCGGATATATTCGAGGTGGTCGGCGGCGTAGGGCGTGGTGAAGCTCGGCCAGCCAGTGCCGCTCTCGAACTTGGCGCCGCCCTTGAACAAAGGCAGACCGCACAGCCGGCAGGTGTAGGCGCCGGGCCGTTTCTCCTCGAGGAAGACGCCACAGAATGGCGCCTCGGTGCCATGCTCGAGCAGCACTCGGCGCTCGTCGTCGCTGAGTTCGCCTTCGAGCCGGCGACGATCGTCGTCGCTCGGCGGCGACAAATCGAAGTGGATGGTGTCATGCATGCGCCGGCCCTCCATGGGTTGCCGCGATCAGGTAATTGAGCCGCAAATCCTCGCTCAAATGCAGGCCGCGCGTCGGCGAGAAGGCGATGCCTTCGCGGTCGATTACGGTCAGGCCGGCGGCCGCCATCATCGCCTGCATTTCGTCGGGCGTGATGAATTTGCCATGGTCGTGCGTGCCTTTGGGGATCTGCCCGATGCTTTCGGCGATGGTAATCATCAGCAGCCGCGAGCGGGCGGTGCGGTTGGGCGTCGACAGGATCATCAGGCCGCCCGGCGCGAGGCGGGCGGCGAGGCGGGCCAGGAACGCCCGCGGGTCGGCGACATGCTCGATCACTTCCATTGATGTCACCAGGTCGAAGCGGCCGGCGACGTCTTCGACGGCGGCGTGGCGATAATCCACCTCCAGCCCTTGCCCGGCGGCATGGTCGCGGGCGACGGCGATGACCTCGGGCGCGGCGTCAATGCCGGTCACTTTCGCCCCCAGCCGCGCCAGCAGCGCGGCGAACAGGCCGGCGCCGCAGCCGACGTCGAGCGCGGTCTTGCCGGCGAGCGGCCGCAAGCCGCGCTCGTCAGCCTGCCAATGCTGGTCGACCATGTCGCGCAGATAGCCGAGCCGCACCGGGTTCAATTTGTGCAGCATCGACGAGGCGCCGTCCGGGTCCCACCAGTCGCCGGCCAGCGCCCCGAAGTGGGAGGCTTCCTCTGGCAGGATGCTTGTCTCGGCCATGGCCGCCTCCTAACAGGACGCGCTGATTAGCCCAAGGAGCAGAATGCCCCGCATCGTCATGAAATTCGGCGGCACGTCGATGGCGGGCATCGAGCGGATTCGCCATGTCGCGGCGCGGGTCAAGCGCGAGGCGGAGGCCGGCAACCAGGTGCTGGTGGTGGTCTCGGCCATGGCCGGCGAGACGGATCGGCTGGTGCAATTGTGCCGCGAGGCGGCGGCGCTGCACGACCCGAGCGAGTATGACGTTGTCGTCGCCAGCGGCGAGCAGGTCACCGCCGGCCTGCTGGCGATGACCCTGCAGAGCATGGGTGTAAAGGCGCGCAGTTTCATGGGCTGGCAATTGGTCAAGGCGTCGGGGATCCACGGCAACGCCCGGGTCGAGGCGGTGGAGTCGGCGATGCTCGGAGAGGCGCTGAGCGGCGGCACAGTCGCCGTCATCCCCGGTTTCCAGGGCGTTTCCGCCGACGGCCGAGTCGCCACCTTGGGCCGGGGCGGCTCCGACACCAGCGCCGTCGCCATCGCCGCCGCCATCCAAGCCGACCGCTGCGACATCTATACCGACGTCGACGGCGTCTACACCACCGATCCGCGGATCGTCCCCAAGGCCCGCAAGCTCAATCAGGTGACGTTCGAGGAGATGCTGGAGCTGGCCGGTGTCGGGGCGAAAGTGCTGCAGACGCGATCGGTCGGGCTTGCCATGCGCGAGAATTTGCCGTTGCGGGTGCTGTCGGCGTTCGAGGACCTGCCCGGGACCGAGATCGTCGCCGAATTGGGAGCGGACATGGAACGCAACGCCATCGCCGGCATCGCCGCCGACAAGAACGAGGCGCGGGTGACCCTGACCGGCATCGCCGACCGGCCGGGCATGGTCGCGGCGGTAATCACGCCGCTCGCCGAAGCCGGCATCCCGGTCGACATGATCGTCCATGCCGCCACCGCCGGCGAAGGCCGCAGCGACCTCAACTTCACCGTCCCCCGCGCCAGCCTGTCGCAAGCGACGGCGGTGCTCGACAAGCACAAGGCGGCGATCGGCTATGCCGGCCTGCTGACCGACGACGCGGTCGCCAAAGTGTCGATCGTCGGTGTCGGCATCCGCTCCAACCCGGCGCTGGCGGCGACCATGTTCGAGACTTTGGCTGAGCGAAAGATCAATTTGCTGGCGGTGACCACCAGCGAGATCAAGGTCAGCGCTTTGGTCGCCGAGGAGCAGATGGACCTCGCCGTGCGGGTGTTGCACAGCGCCTTCGGGCTGGACGCGGAGCAGTCGGCATGAGCGGCGAAGGACTGATTGCCGAGCCACGCGCGGTTCACCCCAATGCCGGACACTTGCGCCTCAAGGAATTGATGCGCCGCGGCACCGACTTCCTTGGCTGCGACATCGCCATCCTCGGCGGCGCCATGAGCTGGGTCAGCGAGCGAAATCTCGTCTCCGCCATCTCAAACGCCGGCGGCTTCGGGGTGATCGCCTGCGGGGCGATGACGCCCGATCTGCTCGACACCGAGATCGCCGAAACGAAAAAGCGCACCGACAAGCCGTTCGGGGTCAACCTCATCACCATGCACCCGATGCTGGAGGCGCTGATCGATACCTGCGCCAAACATGACGTCGGCCATGTCGTGCTCGCCGGCGGACTGCCGCCGGGCGGCGCCATCGACCGCATCAAGGCGGGAGGCGCCAAGCTGATCTGCTTCTCGCCGGCGCTCAGCCTGGCGAAAAAGCTGATGCGATCGGGCGCCGACGCTCTGGTCATCGAGGGCATGGAGGCCGGCGGTCATATCGGCCCGGTGTCGACCAGCGTCCTCGCCCAGGAGATCCTGCCCCACATCGCCCACGACATCCCGGTGTTCGTCGCCGGCGGCATCGGCCGCGGCGAGGCAATCGCCGCTTATTTGGAAATGGGCGCGGTCGGGGTCCAGCTCGGCACCCGCTTCGTCTGCGCCACCGAGAGCATCGCCCATGCCAATTTCAAGAAGGCCTTCATCCGCGCCTCGGCCCGCGACGCCATTCCCTCGGTGCAGATCGACCCGCGGCTGCCGGTCATCCCGGTGCGGGCGCTCAAGAACCGAGAGATGGAGAATTTCGCCGCCAAGCAGCGCGAGGTCGCCCAAGCCCTTGACGCAGGCACCATCGCCATGACCGAGGCGCAATTGCAGATCGAGCATTATTGGGCGGGCGCCCTGCGCCGGGCGGTGATCGACGGCGATGTCGAGAGCGGCAGTGTCATGGCCGGCCAGTCGGTCGGCATGGTGAAAAACGAGGAGCCGGTGGCGGCGATCATCGCCGAACTGGCCGACGAAGCCGCGGCGGCGCTGGAGAACCGGGGCTGAGTTCCCCTCCTTGCGAGCGCGAAACTATTGCAACGATTGCAAAAAGCCCGCGTTTCCAGGCTCACCAGCGATCAACATATGTTACGATTTTGATCCGACCGACCGACTCTTCGTCGCCCGATACCACCTTGACCGAAGTGGAATTGCGCGAAGGCATTGAGGCCAGCCGCGCGTTGGTTAAGCAATCGCATGTCCTCATGGAATTGTTGGAATGCGAGCCGGCCTTGCCGCCGGCCGAAGACAATCGCCCGGCGGACCGTTAGGCGGAGGCGCGTGACAGGGGCGCGGCGCATCTGATAGCGCAGCGGCGATGCCCTTGACCGCCGCCACTTCCGCCCGCGAAATCCTGACCGGGTTGCACGAATTGATGGCGCGGCGCGGCTCGGCCCAGGCCAAGCTCGACCATGTCGTCGATTTGATCGCCGAAGCGATGCGCAGCGAGGTCTGCTCGATCTACCTGCTGCGCAACCACAAGCTGGAATTGTTCGCCACTCATGGCCTGCGCAAGGCGGCGGTGCACGTCACCCGGCTCGGTCTGGGCGAGGGACTGGTCGGGACGATCGCCGCCACCGGCGCCGTCCTCAATCTCGCCGAAGCCGCCAGTCACCCGGCCTTCGCCTATCGCTCGGAGACTGGCGAGGAGCGCTTCCACAGCTTCGCCGGCGTGCCCATCGTCCGCCGCGAGACCGCCATCGGCGTTCTCGCAGTCCAACATACTGAGCCGCGCCGCTATGCCGACATCGAGATCGAGGCGCTGCAGACGGTGGCGATGGTCTTGAGCGAGCTGATCGCCAATTCGCGGCTGGTCGACGGCACCCGACCGACCCGCACCGACGGCGGCCCGGTCCGCCTGCCCGGCCTCAAGCTGGTGGCCGGCATGGCGAAGGGCGCCGCCGTCTTCCACGAGCCGCGGGTCACCGTCGAACATACCGTCGCCGAGGACATCGAGGCCGAGCGGGCGCGGGTCTATTCGGCCTTCCGGCGGATGCGCGAGCAGATCGAGGCGATGACCCGCGAGGCCGAGTTCGGCACCGCCGGCGAGCATCAGGAGATCCTCGAGACCTACAAGATGTTCGCCTATGACGAGGGCTGGTCGCGGCGGATCAACGAGGCGATCGACAGCGGCCTGACCGCCGAGGCGGCGATTGAGCGCGTCCAGCAGCGCACCCGCGCCCGAATGCTCGAGATCGACGACCCGCTGCTGCAGGAGCGGATGCACGACCTCGAGGATCTGTCCAACCGGCTGATGCGCATCGTTTCCGGGCGGATGGGGACGGCGGCGCAGAGCGGGCTGGCCCGCGACAGCGTCCTCATCGCCCGCAATCTGGGGCCCGCCGAACTGCTCGAATATGACCGCCGCCGCCTCAAGGGCGTGGTGCTCGAGGAAGGCTCGCTGACCGCCCACATGACCATCGTCGCCCGCGCCATGGGGGTGCCGGTGGTCGGCCGTATCGGCGGCATCCGCCACGCCGCCTCGGAAGGCGACGTCATTCTCGTCGATGGCGACAACGGCACCGTCGTCGTCCGCCCCAACCGCGCGTTGGTCACCGCCTTCGAGCAGCGCATGGCGACCAGCCAGAAGCGCCGCGCCGAATATGCTTCGCTGAAAACGCTGCCGCCGACGACGACCGACGGACAGCGGATGACCTTGATGGTCAATGCCGGGCTGGCCGAGGACGCGGCGGCGCTCAACCTCGCCGGCGCCGACGGCATCGGCCTGTTCCGCACCGAGTTCCAGTTTCTCATCGCCGCCCAGCTCCCCGGCCGCGAGAGCCAGCTCAAGCTCTATCGCCAGGTGCTGGAGGCCGCTGGCGACAAGCCGGTCATCTTCCGCACTGTCGACATCGGCGGCGACAAGGCCTTGCCTTATCTGACCGACGAGAAGGACGAGGCCGAAAATCCGGCGATGGGCTGGCGGGCGCTGCGCCTCAGCCTGGAGCGGACGACCTTGATGAAGGCGCAGGCGCGGGCGCTGATCGAGGCATCCCAGGGCCGGGTGTTGCGGGTGATGTTCCCGATGGTTTCCGAGCCGTGGGAATATGAGCAGGCAAGGGCCCTGTTCGAGGAGCAATTGGCCTGGGCTCGGCGCGGCCACCGGCCGGTGCCGCGGTCGATCGAGTTCGGGGCGATGCTGGAAGTGCCGAGCCTGGCCGAAATGCTCGACGTCCTGCTGCCGCGCGTCGATTTCCTGTCGATCGGCACCAACGATCTGACCCAGTTCCTGTTCGCCGCCGACCGCGCCGACCCGCGCCTGGCGGAGCGCTACGACTGGCTGAGCCCGGCCATCCTGCGCTTCATCCGCCGCGTCGTCCGTGAAGCCGACGCCGCCGGGGTGCCGGTCCGGATTTGCGGCGAGATGGGCGGCCGGCCACTGGAGGCAATGGCCCTGATCGGCATCGGCATCGCCAATTTCTCGATCACTCCGGCCGCCGTCGGCCCGGTCAAGGCGATGATCCGCTCGCTGGACGCCGCGGCCGTCCGCGCCCGGCTCGACAAGCTGCTCGCCAAGCCGCCGCGCGACATGCGCAAGGCGCTGACCGATTGGGCGAAAAGGCAGTCGGTGGTGCTCGGCTGACGGTTGACACGGGGCGGCACGGCCCCGACAACGCCGGCTCGGGTTTTCGCAATCCAAAAGCCCCGGGGAACGCGAATGGGCGATGCTGAACTGGTGGAAGACGATGGCGTGCCGATGACGGCCGGCGAGCGGTTGCGGCAGGCGCGCGAGGCCTCGGGCGTCAGCCTCGAGGAGATCGCCACCACCACCCGCATCCCCACCCGCCACCTCGAGAGCCTCGAGGCCGGCGATTTCGCCCGGCTGCCAGCGCCGACCTACACGATTGGCTTCGCCAAGAATTTCGCCGCCGCCGTCGGCCTCGACCGGACCGAGATCGGCGACCAGTTGCGCGCCGAAATGGGCGGCAGCCGGCCGGCGATGACGACGCCCGAAGTGTTCGAGCCGGCAGATCCGGCGCGGGCGATGCCGAAATGGCTGATTTTCGCTGCCATCGCCGCGCTGATTCTGTTCGCCTTGCTCTACAATTGGCTCAACAACCGCGCCGTCGAGCCGGAAGAGCAGGCGGCGGTCAACAATGTCGCCGCCGCGCCGCTGACCGTGCCGACGCCCGCCGCCGCGCCGCAGGCGCAGGGGCCGGTGGTGCTGACCGCGGCCGACCGGGTGTGGATCGAGGTCAAGGACGGCGGCGTCATCCTCAAGCAGGGCGAGCTGGCCGCCGGCGACACCTTCCAGGTCCCCGCCGACGCCGCCGAGCCGACGCTGACGACGGCCAAGTCGGAGGCGTTGCGCATCACCGTCGGCACAGCCGTCGCTCCAGTAATCGGCCCGCCCGCCGAGAAGGTCACCGTCAGCCTCAAGCCGGCCGACTTGCTGCAGCCGCGCCCGGCGGCCTCCACCGCGACGCGGCCCGCGGCACCGCCGCCGGTGGCGGCGACCCGCGCCGAGCCGCCAGCCGCCGAGCCCGCCGCCAACGCCACGGTCCTGGCCCAGCCTTCGCAGCAATGACGTTCATCGCCGCGAAAGGCCGGCGGGGCGACCCTGCCATCCTCGAAGCCCCGACCATGAAGGATTGAAATGCGACTGTCCTTGTTCGCCTGCGTCTCCGCACTCGCCCTTGTCGCCCTCGCCCCAGCCGAGGCCCAGCGCCGCCAGGCGACCCCGGAACAACGCATCGAGCGGCTCGAAAAGCAGGTCCGCCAGGTCCAGAAGCAGGTGTTCCCGAAAGGCCAGCCGGCCGACTCCGCCGGCTTCAGCGACGAGCCCGCTGCCACCTTGACCCAGGCCAACCAATTGTCGAACCGCCTCGACGCGATCGAGCAGCAGATGGCGCAGATCGTCCGGGCCTCGGAAGAGAATGGCAACCGCTTGTCGACCATCGAGGCCGACCTCGCCCGGCTGCGCGCCGACCAGGACCGCCGCGTGCGGGCGATGGAGAGCGGTGCGACACCGGCCGGCACCGCGACCGACGAGCCGGTC
>DAIPLM010000036.1:9558-10712 GCA_036769205.1 Sphingomicrobium sp. | reverse complement strand
TCCTTGACGCCCTGCGTGTCGAGGACGCCGCGAAGCACGTGATAGCGCACACCGGGCAAATCGCGCACACGGCCGCCGCGGATCAGCACGACGCTGTGCTCCTGGAGGTTGTGGCCTTCGCCCGGGATGTAGCTGATCACTTCGCGCTGGTTGGTCAGGCGGACCTTGGCCACCTTGCGCAGCGCCGAGTTCGGCTTCTTCGGGGTGGTCGTATAGACACGGGTGCAGACGCCGCGCTTTTGCGGGTTCTGCTCCATCGCAGGGACCTTGGACTTGGCCTTCTGCGGATCGCGACCCTTGCGGATCAGCTGGTTAATCGTCGGCATGAAGCCTTCACCTTTCGTTGCCGGCAGACCCGGCGGTTACTTTGCCCAACATGAAAAGCGTGAACCCCTGGCAGCCTGTGGCCACCCGGCCTTCACGTCGTCGAGCAATGTTCAGCTCTGCCCGGCGGGGAATGAATCACACGCCCCGCGGACGAGCGGCCCCTTAGCGGCGGGCGCCCGCCCGGTCAACCGCGGCCGGGGCCGGAACCTGGACAAAAGCGGGTCGTTCAAAAATGGCGATGCCCGTCAAGCGGCTCAAGCCAGGCTCCAACACGCTGACCGTGGCGACCCTCATCGCCCTGGCGGGCTGCGGCGCGGCGCCAGACAACCATTCGCAAGGAGGACCCATCGTGGACAATGCCACCCTCGCCACGCTCGACCTCACCAGCACCGTCTTCCAGAATGGGCAGGCGATCCCGGCGCAATATAGCTGTGACGGCGCCGACCGGCCGCCGCCGCTGGCGTGGGGTGAGCCGCCGGCGGGAACCAAAAGCTTCGCGCTGGTGGTCGACGATCCCGACGCGCCGAACAGCACGTTCCGCCACTGGGGCGCCTACAACATCCCGGCGTCGGCGCGATCGCTGGCGGGATCGTTCGACGAGGCGGTCAACGATTTCGGCAAGCCCGGCTATGGCGGCCCCTGCCCGCCCAAGGGCCACGGGCCGCATCATTATCATTTCAAGCTGTTCGCGCTGGACATCGACGGGCTCGATGTCGGCGCAAACCCCAAGGTCGCCGAGGTCGAGGAGGCGGCGAAAAGCCACGCCCTCGCGCAAGGCGAGCTGGTCGCCACCTATGAGCGGAAATAGCGCCTATTCCGTCGTCTTG
>DAIPLM010000036.1:0-9548 GCA_036769205.1 Sphingomicrobium sp. | reverse complement strand
GACCGGCTCGACCTGGCGGCCGGTGCCAAGGTTGTCGAGGTGGAACAGCAGGCCGAACGGCACGCGTTCGGCCGCGCCGAGCTGATCGGGCTTTACGAGCGCCGCTAGGCCGATGCCTTTGCCGCCGCCCTGAGGCCGCGGCGGACCCGGCCCATGACGCTTTCGTCGGCATTGGCCGAATGAACGGCGTAGGACGAATAAGAGAATTCGGGGCTGTCGGGGACCAGCACCATGCTGCCGTCGTCGAGGTGGGGCCGGACCGCCGCCATCCGGAAATAGCCGCTGCCGCCCTGCGCCAGGATATAATCGAGCGCCAGCGGGCCATAGCTGATCGAGACGACGCCGGGATCGGCATCGGGGAAGGCGGCATGGTAATTGACGGCGAATTCCTCGCCCCAGTCGACGTGGACATGGTCGTCGGCGCTCAGCGGCTGGTCGGCGGGAGCGGTCCGCGCCAACACCAGCTTTTCCTCGAACAATAGTTCGGCGACGACGCCCGATCGCGCCGGTGCGGCATAGAGGATGGCGACATCGAGCGCCCCTTCCTGCACCTGCGCCATCAGGCTGTCGGCGGTGTCGACATAAGCGCTGACCGCGATTTCGGGGCATTCGCGCCGCATCCACAACAGCCAATGACGCATCAGCGGATTCCATTGGCTGAGCTCGGCGCCGATCGTCACCACCCGCTCCCGCCCCGGGGCGAGGGCGACGGTGCGGCGGGCCCGATCCCAAATCTGCACCAGCGAGGTGGCGAAGCGGAAGAATTGGTCGCCGGCGGGAGTCAGGCGAGCGCCGGCCTTGTTGCGGATGAAAACCTTGCGGTCGAGCTGCTGCTCGAGAACCCGGATGCGGGCGCTAACGGCGGTCTGGGTGATGTGCAGATTCTCGGCGGCACGGACGAAGCTGCCGGTCTTGACGATCTCGAGGAAGGTCCGAGCGGTGACGATGTCCATTTTAGCGCACTTTTCTTGCTGTCAAAGCCCAATTGTATTCGTTTGCCTGCTTGTTCGCAAGCGCGCATGATGGCGCCTGCGCGGGAGTGAAGGAGATCGAGCAATGCCCTGGGGTCGCCAGTCCGGCTATCACAATTTACGCAACCAAGGGATGGACGAGCCTGGCGAAGGCTTCTTCGCCTGGGCGCGGCGGCAATTTGACACCCTGCTGAAGTCCAGCGGCGGCCCGGCGTGCGAAACCATTCTCTACACCCACGCCATGGACGACGAGCTCGCCGGCCGCATTCCTGCAAGGCCCGACAGACCCGGCTCATTCGCGGCGGGCAATTTCGTCGAGGACCCATGGCGGTGATGGAGGAGCAACTTTCCGGGATGTTGGCGGCCAGCCAGATTGGCGGCGATGGCCCGCCCCAGGCCGCCGCCGAGCGCAGCGCGCGGGCGGTCGAGAATTTCACCGCGCTCGGTCAGATAGCCGGCGGCGTCGCCCATGATTTTCGCAACATCCTGTGCATCATCGCCAGCGGCCTCCGGGTCGCCGAGCGCAATACCGCCGATCCGGTGAAGCGGCGCGCGGCATTGGCCGCGGCCCATAACGGCGTCGAGCGCGGCCTCAGGATGGTCACTCGGCTGCTCGCCTTCCCGACCCTGCCGGCGGCGACTGACGGCTCTCAGGACCTCAATGCCCTGCTGCGGCAGCTCGAAGCGTTCCTGAAATATGGCGCCGGGGCGGGCAACCGCATCATTCTCCAACTGGCCGACGATCTCCCCTGCTGCCGGGTCGACCCGGTCCAGTTCAACGCCGCCATCCTCAACCTGGTGCTCAACTCCCGCGACGCCCTGCGCGAGCGCGGGACCATCTGCATCCGCACCCATGCCGCCGAGCGCGACCTGCCGACGGGCGGCCAGCGCGACTTCGTCCAGGTCCAGGTCCGCGACAATGGCGTCGGCATGCCATCCAATGTCCTCGACCGCATCTTCGACCCTTATTTCACCACAAAGGGCGACAGCGGGACCGGGCTTGGCGTGCCCCAAGTCAAGGCGCTGCTGGACAAGCTCGGCGGCGCGCTGGAGGTCGTCAGCGCGCCCGGCGAGGGCACGACCTTCGACCTGTTCTTCCCGACCAGCGTCGAGCAAGTCGCGGCGCCGGAAGCGTGGCGGCCTGTCGATCAATGGGCGAACGAAGGCGGTGCAATCGCCATTCCGGTCCACCTCCCCAAACCCGCAATCCCGTCGCCATCAAGGGAGAGATAGCAATGTTGCTCGCCCAAAATGTCAACGACGAGCTCAGCCGGGTTCGGGCGCTCGAGCGCCAGCGGATCGATGCCACCCGCGCCAACGATGCCGAGGCTTTGGCCCCTTTGCTCCACGACAGCCTGATTTACGTCAACAGCGTCGGCCAGATCTACGACAAGCCGAGTTACTTGCGCGAGATCGGCACCAACTCGCTGAGCTACGAGGTAGATTTCAACGTCCGCGAGACCGAGGTCCGCGTGCTCGACAATCTGATCGTGCTGGCGGGCGTCATGCTCGGCCACGCGCGGCTCGAAGGCGAGCAGCAGGTGTTCCATTTCCGGTCCTTGAGCGTCTGGCACAAGCACGATGGCGAATGGCGGATGCTGGCCTGGCAATCCTCGTCGGGAAGCCCGGGATGATCCCCGCCCGCAATGTCCGCCTGAAGCGCGCCTATGAACCCGCCTCGGCGGGCGATGGCCAGCGCATCCTGGTCGACCGGCTGTGGCCGCGCGGCGTGCGCAAATCGGCACTGAAGATCGACGACTGGATGAAAGATGTCGCGCCGAGCGGCGAGCTGCGGGCCTGGTTCGGCCACGAACCGAAGCGCTGGGACGAGTTCCAGCGCCGCTATCGGCGCGAGCTGTCGGATCATGCCGAACTGGTGAGCGACCTGCGGCGCCGCGCTCGGCACGGCCCGGTCACCCTGATCTATTCGGCCAAGGACGAGCAGCACAACGACGCGGTCGTGCTGCGCAAGACGATCCTCGGCCGGCCAACCCCCTGAAGGAGCCATACGATGTCCGACCTCTTCCCGGCCTCGACCCCCGCCTTGGCGCGCCTTCGCCGCGAACTGGCGCCGGCGCCGGCGGCGGCGTTCCACGCCTTTGGCGAGGCGGTGTTCGCCGACGGGGCGCTGCCGGCCAAGACCAAGCAGATCATCGCCGTCGCCGTCGCCCACGTCACCCAATGCCCCTATTGCATCAAGGGCCATACGCGACTGGCGCTGAGCAGCGGCGCCACCCGCCAGGAGCTGATGGAAGCCATCTGGGTCGCCGCCGAAATGCGGGCCGGCGGGACGTTCGCCCACTCGGTCATCGCCTTGGCGGAAATGGATGGCACGCAAGCGCTTGGCGCCGACGACCAACACAGCCATGCGCGGCAGGCGGAGTCGGTCGATGGCTGAGGGTGCCAAGCCGGTGCTGCGCGAGGTCGTCGCGGTTTTCCACGATGCCGAAAGGCTGGAGACCGCGATCGACGAATTGCAAAGCTCGGGGTTCGACCGCGCCGAGATCAGCCTGCTGGCCAGCGAGCGGACGATCGAGGAGAAGCTCGGCCACCGCTACGACCGCACCAGCGAGCTGATGGACTCCGACGACGTGCCGCGCAGCGCCTTCGTCTCCAGCGCGGCGATCGGCGACGCCAAGGGCGGCTTGATCGGCGGGCTGGCCTATGTCGGCGCGACGCTCGCCGCCGGAGCGGTGGTGGTCGCCGGCGGGGCGCTTGCGGCGACGATCGCCGCGGCATTGGCCGCCGGTGGCGCCGGCGGGCTGATCGGCCTGGTGCTCGCCAACTGGGTCGGCGGCCGCCATGCCGCCTACCTCGATGAGCAAATGGAGCATGGCGGCCTGCTGCTGTGGGTCCGCGCCTGGTCGGCGGAAGACGAGCAGCGGGCCAGCGCCGTCCTCGGCAAGCATTGCGCCGGCGAGGTGCATGTTCACGAGGGCATGGCGGCGAGTGGGCCGGCCAGCGCGCCGCCGGCCGGCCCGGCGGCTAGGCGGCTCGCCGCCGCCCAACCTCCTGGATGAAGGCGAAGACGTCCGAACTGAAGGGGGCGTTCACCTCCCCTTCCCACTCGCCCATCCGCTCGTAGAGCCGGGTCGCCCCCTGCATCATCTCGGGCGTCGCCACCTTCGTGAACGGCTCCAGCAGCTTGTGCCACTCGTCGTAGAGCGCCCGCGCCTCGGCGCTCTCGGGGCCGAGCGGCATCGCCGCCGCCACCCTTTGGCCGAGATCGGCCCATTGGCGGTTGTAGGCGTCCTGGTCGAAATCGACAGGGGCATCCTGCATCCGTTCGGCCCAGCGCGCCCGCTCTTCGGGGGAGAAATAGCGGTCCGCGACCTTGTCCCATTGTTCCTTGGTCATGATCACATCCTCAATCTTGATCAGCGAGCAGAAGGTCGCGGCATCGACGGGCTCGCCGCGGTCGATGCGTGACTTGACGGAGCGCAGCAGGGCCTCGGCGGCGCCGAGCTCGGCCTTGCGCTCGGCGATGGCCGCCAGTTGGGCATCGATGAGCTGCTCCAAGTCGAGCGCGCCGCGGCCGGTCAGCCGGCCGATCTGCGACAGAGTCAGCCCGGCGCGCTTCAGCGAGACGATCAGATTGATGCGCTCGAGTTCGCCCGGCCCGTAGAGCCGCCGGCCGCTGTAGGTGCGCAGCGGCGACACCAGCCCGCGCGCCTCGTAGAAGCGCAAGGCGCGGCTGGTCAGGCCGGTTCGGCGGCAGACTTCGCGAATGTCGAGCGGCTGGTCCATGCCGGCCTTGTAGCGCTTGACGTAAGGTCAACTTCAAGCGGTGATTTTATGGACCGCCAGCCGCTCGTAATATGGGTGGCAGCGATCGGCGACGCGGCGGGCAGCTTCGGGAAGGGCGATGGGATTAATCTCGGGCGGGCCGAAGCCGGTGCTGGCCTCGACGGCGGCGTACCAGTGCGGCGCCCACGGGCCGTCGGTGGCACGGCGGCCAGGCGCCCAGGCCAGCATCGCCGGATCCCAGTCGATACCGAGCGCCGCGCATAGCTTCGACAGCACGCCTTCGGGGTCGGCGAGCACGTCATTGGCATCGACCACCGGCGGCGAATTGCCGAGCCGGTCGGCTTCGCGCTCGAAGAATTCCGCCTGCCGTTCGAGGCCGAAATCCGCGAACACCGCGGCCTCCCGCTTGCGCAAATAGGAGGCAATCATCCGCTCCGGCTCGCGGATCAGGAAGGCATGGGTAAAGCCGGCGAAATCGGCATAACCGATCGGCCCGACCATATGGTGCCACATGTGCTTCTGGTACCAGATAGGCGAGGCGTCGGGCGTGGAGCCGCGCAGGCTGCTCATCACGCTGCTCCAGTCGCAATCCATGGCGGCGATGACCTCGTCGCGCATGGGATGGTCGGCGCCGCTGGACTTGAGAAAGCAGCCGTAGAACGGCTCGTCGGAGACGAAAGTGTCGGCGCGCGAGCCGAAGCTGCGCATCATCGCCGTCGACAGGTTGCGCGGGCCGGACCACATGGCGATCCGCCGCGACTGGGTCACGGACGCTTTTGCTCCGCCACGTCGCGCTCGACGCGCTCGGCATAGAGGCGCTGGAGCCGCTCTACCGCCGGCCCAGGGCAGGCCAGCGGGCGGCCATCGACCTCGCGGACGGGGACAATGCCGGCGAAGGTTCCGGTGACGAAGGCCTCGTCGGCGCCATAAACGTCGGTCAGGGAGAAGTCCTTTTCGATCGCCGGGATGCCCGCCTCGCGGGCGATTTCGACGGTCACTGCGCGGGTGACTCCGCCGAGGCAATATTTGCCGCTCGACGTCCACAGCTCGCCCTTGCGGACGATGAAGAAATGGGTCGAGTTGCAGGTGGCGACGAAGCCGTGCGGGTCGAGCATGAGCGCCTCGTCGGCGCCGGCCTGGGTCGCCTGGATCGAGGCGAGGATGCAGTTCAATTTGGAATGCGAGTTGATCTTCTGGTCCTGCACCGCCGGATCGCCGCGGCGGACGTGGACGGTGAACAATTTGAGGCCGCGCTGGTACACCGCCGGGTCGGGCTGCTTATATTCGGGGATGATGACGATGGTGGCGCCGCCGACGACCACGCGCGGGTCCTGGTACGGCGTCGAGCGAACGCCGCGAGTGACCATCAGGCGGACATGGACGCCTTCGTCCATATTGTTGGCGGCGAGAGTTTCGTGGACCCGCTTGGCCAGCGCCTCGCGCGACAAACCGACGTCCATGGCAATCGCCTTGGCGCCTTCGAACAGCCGGTCGAGGTGGCGGTCGAGGAAGGCGATTCCGCCGCGGTGGACGCGCAGGCCCTCCCAGACGCCGTCGCCGAGCATGAAGCCGCTATCGAATACCGAGACGAACGCCTCGGCGCGCGGCTTCAGTTCGCCATTGACGTTGATCAGGATCGCGGCGTTGCGCGGATCGGAGACGTCATGCATTTGCGCCATGCCCCAAGGGTGGAGCGGCGCCTTCGCCTTGGCAAGTGGCGGCGCGATGCCGCCGCGGCTCAGCCGGCCTTTCGGCCGAAGGCGCGCGGCTGGCGGACGAAGGGCTCCGGCTCGAACAAGGGCGCGAGCGGGATCGACACCACCGGCTCGAAAGCTTCGGGATCGGCGACCGGCTCCGCGACCGGCTCGGCCACCAGCTTCGGCTTGGCGGCCGCCTTGGCGCCCTTGCGCGGCGCCTTCGCCCGGCTCGGCTTGCTGGCGGGGGCGTCAGCGGACGGCACCGGTTCGGCGACGGGGCCTGGCGCCTGGATGGCAACGGCTTCGACGGTAACGGCGCCAGGCTGGCGCTGCCGCAGGTCGAACAAATGAACGAGGCCGTAGAGCCCGGCGACGCCGGCGGCGGCGATCAGCGCCGGGGCGCCGGTCTGCTGCCAGGCGGCGGCGAAGGACGCGGACAGGGCCAGGGCGCAGGCCACCTCGAAGAGGATGTTCGCGCGTGAGCGCTGAAAGCTGTGCATGGGCATTCTCCCATGCGGAAATTACGGCAACGTAACCTTCCCAATGGTTAACGCTTATTCTGTGGTGCCGCCGTCCCATTCTTCCTGGTGGTGCCGCGCCTCGGCCTCGGCCTTGGTCGACTGGGTAATTCCGTCCTTGTGCTCGGGCGGGCCGTAGAGGGTGTAGAGCCGGAGCGGCGCGTTGCCGGTGTTGCGGACATTGTGGCGGGCGCCGGCCGGGACGATCACCGCGAAATCGTCCGAGACCGGGTTCTCGACGCCATCAATGTCGACCACGCCGTCGCCTTCCTCGATTCGGAAGAATTGGTCGCGGTCGGGGTGCACTTCCGAACCGATCTCCTCGCCCGGCCGCAGGGTCATCAGCACCAGTTGCAGATAATGGCCGGTATAGAGCACGCGGCGGAAATCGTCGTTCGCCACGGTCACTTTCTCAATGTCGTCGCAATAGCCCTTCACGTCCGTCTCCTTGGCTGGCCTAGGTGCAGGGATCGCCCGAGTCCGCCGGGCTGCGCGGGCGGATGTACATCCGCTGCACGTCGGGGAATTGCTCGGCGGTTTCCTTCTCGATCTCGCATACCAACCGTTCAACGTCGCGGGCGGTGATATGGTCCTCGAAGTCGACCGACAGCATCGCCGTAATCTGGTCGGGGGCGCTGTGGACGGTGAGGATCTCGCCGACTGCGGTCACTCCGGCCTTGGCCTCGACCATCTTGTGCATCGCCGCCACCATGTCGGGGTCGGCCGCCTCGCCGATCAGCAAAGCCTTCGATTCATAGGCGAGGAAGAAGGCGATGATCGCCAGGATCAAGCCGATGACGATCGACGCCGCCCCGTCGTAGCGTGGGTCGCCGGTATATTGGCTGATGCCGAGGCCGACGGCGGCGACGATGATCCCGGCCATCGCCCCGCCATTTTCCAGCAGGACGATGAAGCCTGGCGGGTCCTTCGACTTCTGCACCGCTTCGATCCAGCCGAGGCGGCCCTTGTGCCGCTTGAAGTCCTTGAACGCCTCGAGCGTCGAGGCGCCCTCGAGCAGGAAGGCGACCGCCAGCACGCCATAAGCGATGAACGGCGACACCGCATGCTCGGGGTCGGCGATATGGATGATGCCTTCGTAGATTGAGACGCCGGCGCCGAGCGCGAAGACGAGGACGGCAACGACGAAGCTCCAGAAATAGATTTCGCGGCCGTAGCCGAACGGGTGCATGGCATCGGGCAGCCGCTTCGCCGCCCGCCGACCCCACAGCAGGAGCAATTGGTTGGAGCTGTCGACCACCGAGTGCACGCCCTCGGTCAGCATCGCCGACGAGCCGGTGACGGCGGCGGCGACGAACTTCGCGGCAGCGATGCCCAAGTTCGCCGCGAAGGCGATCCACAAGGTCCGGTTGTTGTGCGCGAGGGCGCTCAAATGTGGATGACTCGCCCGTAAGCGGCGAGCACGCTCTCGTGCATCATCTCGCTCAAGGTCGGGTGCGGATAGACGGTGTTGATGAAGTCGGTTTCGACCAGTTCAGCCGTCTTGCCGACGGTGTAGCCCTGGATCAGCTCGGTGACCTCGGCGCCGATCATGTGGGCGCCCAAAAGCTCGCCGGTTTTGGCGTCGAACACCGTCTTGACGAAACCCTCGGTCTCGCCGAGCGCGATCGCCTTGCCGTTGCCGATGAAGGGGAACTTGCCGACCTTGACCTCATGGCCGGCCTCCTTGGCCCTGGCCTCGGTCAGGCCGACGCTGGCGATCTGTGGGTGGCAATAGGTGCAGCCGGGAATGTTCAGCACGTCCATCGCGTGCGGGTGGACGTCCTTGTTGCCGAGCGCGTGCGCGATCGCCTCGACGGCGATGATCCCCTCGTGGCTCGCCTTGTGCGCCAGCCAGGGCGGCGCGGTGACGTCGCCGATCGCCGAGATGCCGGCGACGTTGGTGCGGCACATGGCGTCGGTGTCGATATGGCTTTTGGTGGTTTTCACGCCCAGTTTCTCGAGTCCGATATTTTCGGTGTTGGGGGCGATGCCGACAGCGACGATGCAGTGGCTGAAATGCTGCTCGGCGACCTTGCCGTCCTTGGTCTTGATCCTGGCCGCGACCCCCTTGGCGTCGGCCTTGAGGCTCTCGACTCCGGCCGAGGCCAGCAGGGTCATGCCCTGCTTGGCGAGGCTCTTGGCGAGGAAGTCGCTGACCTCGGCATCCTCGACCGGGACGACGCGGTCGAGCATCTCGACGACCGTCACCTTGGCCCCCATGTCATTGTAGAAGCTGGCGAACTCAATGCCGATGGCGCCCGAGCCGATGACCAATAATTCGGTCGGCAGTTCCGGCGGAACCATTGCGTGGCGATAGGTCCAGATGCGCTTGCCATCGGCCTTGGCGAATGGCAGCTCGCGGGCGCGGGCGCCGGTGGCGACGATGATATGTTTGGCGGAAAGCTCAGTTTTCTTGCCGTCGGCGGTCACAGTCAGTTTGCCCGGCGCTGTGATCGCCCCCTCGCCCATGTGCACGGCAATCTTGTTCTTCTTCATCAAATGCGTGACGCCCTGGTTCAATTGCTTGGCCACCGCGCGGCTGCGGGCGACGATCTTGGCGAGGTCCGGCTTCACCTCGCCGGCGACCAGCCCGAAGCTGTCGGCATGGCGCATAT
>DAIPLM010000219.1:0-2951 GCA_036769205.1 Sphingomicrobium sp. | reverse complement strand
CGCGACTTCGCCAGTAGAGTAGCCTGATTTCCAAACTTCACCATTTCCGCGAATGCGGGAATCCAGATTTCTCAACCTTCCTTTGGATTGCTTCCCCCTTGCTTTCGCAACGGTCGCAATGACAGAGCGGCGGCATGAACATCCTCCTCACCGGCGCCAGCCGCGGCATCGGCGCCGCCACTTATGAACTGCTTCGCGCCACCGGCCACAACGTCGCCGGCCATTCGACGCGTGGCGGCGGCGATTTGATCGCCGGTGACCTGTCCGACCCGGAGGCACCGCGCCGAATCTGGGAAGCGGCAGTCGACCGGCTCGGCCGCGTCGACGCCTTGGTCAACAATGCCGGCATCTACGAAGGCATCGCCGACGACGCATCGGACGCCGACTGGCAAGCCGCCTGGAACCGGACGCTGACCATCAATCTGACCAGCGCCGCCGACTTGTGCCGCCTCGCCGTTCAGCACTTCAAGGCCAATGGCGGCCGCATCGTCAACGTCGCCAGCCGTGCCGCCTTTCGCGGCGATTCGCCCCGGCACTGGCATTATGCCGCGTCCAAGGCGGCGATGATCGGCATGACGAAGACGATTGCGCGCGGTTATGCCGCCGACAACATCCTCGCCTTCGCCGTCGCGCCGGGTTTCACCGTTTCCGAAATGACCGAGGAGTATCTCGCCGGGCGCGGCGGCGCGGCGATCATCGCCGACATTCCCTTGGGCCGGGTCACCAGCACGGATGAAGTCGCCGAAGCCATCCGCTGGCTGGCCACCGAAGCGCCGGCGGCGGCGACCGGATCGGTGATCGATCTCAATGGGGCGAGCTATGTGCGCTAATTTATCCTCCCTGTCGCGAAGCGATGGGGAGGGGGACCATGCGCAGCATGGTGGAGGGGCCGCTCCGTCACGCCTTTGGCGCGCCACCTCCCCACGCGCTTCGCGCGCAAGGAGGATTAGGTGAGCTGGCGAGTCTCGCTCGACTGCACCCGCGCCGAGGCCGAGGCTTTGCCCGACGCGAATGACCTGTTCCCCGAGGCCGACAATCCGCCGGTGATCGTCGCCGACGAACCGGACGCCGCAAAACCGGACCAATGGAAGATCCACGCTTATTTCGACCGCCAGCCCGGCTGGGAGGAATTGCAGGTCCTCGAGGGACTCGCCGTCGACAGCGACCCGGTGATCGAGCGGCTCGACGCCACCACCGACTGGGTGCGGGTCAGCCAGCAGGGCCTCGAGCCGATCCGCGCCGGCCGCTTCTTCGTCCACACCCCGACCCACTATAAGGACCGCCCGGAGGGCGCGATCAGCTTCGAGATCGACGCCGGCCTCGCCTTCGGCACCGGCCAGCACGCGACCACCGCTGGCTGCCTGGAGGCGCTCGACCGCCTGGAGCGCGAGGGCAAGCACTTCACCAACATCGCCGACATCGGCACCGGCACCGGCCTGCTCGCCTTCGCGGCTTTGGCCTTGTGGCCCGGGGCCAAGGCCATCGCCACCGACATCGATCCGGTCGCGGTCGAGGTCAGCCGCGACAATGCGGCGATCAACGGCGTCAAGCTCGGCCACGGCGCCGGCGAGCTGCTGCTGGCGGCCGCCGACGGCATGGACTCCGCCATGCTCACCGCCCGCGCCCCGTTCGACCTCCTCATCGCCAACATCCTCGCCGGTCCGCTGATCGATCTGGCGCCAAGCTTCGCCAAGGCCATCGCCCCCGGCGGCACCATCATCCTCGCCGGCCTGCTCGACACGCAGGCCGATGCGGTGGCGGCCTCGTATGATGGGCTGGGAATGTCGGTGGTCGACCGCGGCTCGGGTGAATGGCCGGTGCTGGTATTGGAGGCGGCCTAAGCCTCCGCCACAATCCGCGCCCATTCCGCTTCGGTGGCAACGCGGATGCCCAGCTCCTCGGCTTTCTTCAGCTTCGACCCGGCGCCTGGACCCGCTACCACCAAATCGGTCTTGGCGCTGACCGAGCCCGCCGCCCGCGCGCCGAGGCGCTCGGCCTGGGCCTTGGCTTCGTCGCGGCTCATGGTTTCGAGGGTGCCGGTGAAGACGATGGTCTTGCCGGTCCATTCGGTCTCGCGCGTTTGATTGACGAAGGGCGGTGGCCTCACTTCGGACAACAGGTCGTCGAGCGCCTCGCGGTTGTGCGGCTCGTGGAAGAAATCGACCAGGGCCTCGGCGACCACCGGCCCGACCCCCTCGACCGCCGACAGCTCGACCTGCGCGCTTTCGGTTGTCGCCACCCGCCGCAATGCCTCGATGGTGCCGAAGCATTTGAGCAAATCCTTGGCGGTGACGATGCCAACGTGGCGGATGCCGAGGCCGAACAGGAAGCGCGCCGGTTCCGGCTCGCGCTTCGCCTCGATCGCCGCGAAGAGATTGTCGACCGATTTCTCTTTCCAGCCCTCGCGCCCGAGCAGCTCGTCGCGATGCCTGTTCAGCCGGAAGATGTCGGCGGGCGAGTGCAGCCAGCCAAGCTCGATGAACTCGGCGATCGACTTCTCGCCCAGCCCTTCAATGTCGAGCGCGCCGCGCGAGACGAAATGGCGCAGCCGCTCGAAGCGTTGTGCGGGGCAGATCAGCCCGCCCGTGCAGCGAACATCGACTTCACCCTCCTCCGCGACCGCTTCCGACTGACATTCCGGACAGATAGTCGGGAAAGGGAAGGGCTCGCCCGGCGCGTCGCGGGTCAGATTTTCGACGACTTGCGGGATGACGTCGCCGGCGCGCTGGATGCGGACGCGGTCGCCTTCGCGAAGGCCGAGCCGAGTGATCTCGTCGCGATTGTGCAAGGTAACATTGGCGACGATCACCCCGCCGACGCCGACCGGCGTCAGCCGCCCCACCGGCGTCAGCTTGCCGGTGCGGCCGACCTGGATCTCGATGCGCTCCAGGGTCGTCTCGGCTTTCTCCGCCGGAAATTTGTGCGCCAGCCCCCAGCGCGGCGCCCGCGCC
>DAIPLM010000218.1:0-2976 GCA_036769205.1 Sphingomicrobium sp. | reverse complement strand
GAGTATCTGGTCCAGATCGGCCTACTTGATCGCAGCAAGGTACCCGACGCCAGCAAGGATACCGGCCTCTTGCTCCGCCAGGCGATGGACAAGGTCGCCTTCCTGCCGTTCGGCCTCATGGTCGACAAATGGCGCTGGGGCGTGTTTGACGGTTCGACGACGCCGGCCGAGTACAACGCCTCCTGGGTCGCCCTGAAGCAGCAATACCAGGGCATCGTCCCGCCGGTGCCGCGCTCGGAAGCCGATTTCGACCCCGGCGCCAAGTTCCACATCCCCGGCAACACGCCCTATGCGCGCTACTTCCTCGCCCGCATCCTCCAGTTCCAGTTCTACAAGGCGGCGTGCGATATGGCCGGCTGGAAGGGCCCGCTCCACCGCTGCAGCTTCTACGGCAACAAGGAGGTCGGCCAGCGGCTGAACGCGATGCTGGCGATGGGCGCGTCCAAGCCCTGGCCCGACGCGCTCGAGGCGTTCACCGGCACCCGCGAGATGTCGGCCCGTCCCATGCTCGAATATTTCGCGCCGCTGCAGACGTGGCTGCAGCAGCAGAATGCCGGGAAGCAGTGCGGTTGGTAGGCTGAAACCCCGAGATTAGGCCGGACTTCGCAATGCGAAATCCGGCCTAATTGAGAGAGGCGGAAGCCCGGACGGCCTGCGCGCGCAGCGCGACAGGACGGACGGCGCGGATTTACTCCGCGCCGGCAGCCTCGGCGTTTTACGAATAGGCCTTGGCGCCGGCCTTGGCTTCCTGGTTGCTCTCGGCGATGCCGGACTTGATGTCCTGCTGCGCCAGCGGGCCGCGCGGTCCGCGCGACTTGCGGCCGGTTTCCTTGAGCGTCATCGCTTCCTCGGAAATGTCGCTTTGCGAGCGGTCCTCGCCGCCCATGCGCTGCGATTTCATCTCGCTCAGCCGGTCCATGCCGCTGTCGATGGCGTCGCCGATCTGGCCGCGGCGGGACCACAGGAAGGCGCCGATGCCGGCCGCTCCGGCGGCGATCGCCGCGCTCGTCCAGGGGTTGTCGCGGGCCGGGCCGGTGAAGCCCTTGCTGGCAAACCGGCCTTCGCTGTTGCGCTTTCTGTTCGGCATTGAATCACTCCTCATGTGTACGCACCCCGCCCGGATGCAAAGACAACGTGCCAAGGCATCCGGCGTTGCGGGGCGAGCGTCGGGGAGTGAGAAAAAACTGGCCGGCGGAGTCCCTAGAGCTGCTCCAGCATGGTTTCAGCGCTGGATGCCCGATATTCGCCAGGCGCCTCGACATTCAATTGCTCGACGATGCCGTCGTTGACGACCATCGAATAACGCTGGCTGCGCTGGCCCATGCCGAACTTGGACGCGTCCATTTCCAGGCCGACGGCATGGGCGAACAGGCCGTTGCCGTCGGCGATCATGGTGATGTCCTCGCTGCCCTGGGCCTGGTTCCAGGCGCCCATGACGAAGGCGTCGTTGACCGAGGTGCAGGCGATCTCGTCGATGCCCTTGGCCTTCAGCTCGCCCGCTTTCTCGACGAAGCTCGGCAGATGGCGCGCCGAGCAGGTCGGCGTGTAGGCGCCGGGCACCGCGAACAAAGCGATCTTCTTGCCGGCGAAATAATCGCCGCTGGTCGTCGGCTGCGGGCCGTCGGGCGTGGCGATGGTCAAGGGAACGTCGGGAATGCGCTCGCCAACCTCGATGGTCATATTGTCTCTCCTCTGGTCGCGTGCCGGCGACATAGGCGCGAGCAGTGCACGCCTCAAGGCTTGCTCCCTTTTGCCGAGCCGCGCATTTTACCAGGCATGGAGTCTCCGCCATTCCTCTCCGGCCGGCTGCTGCTGGCGATGCCCGGCATGGCCGACCCGCGCTTCGAGCGGGCGGTGATTGCCATGGCCGTCCACGATGACAATGGCGCGGTCGGCATCGGCATCGGCCACCGGCGCGCCGGCATCCGTTTCCGCCAATTATTGAAACAGCTCGACCTCGATCCGGGGAAAGCGCCGAACAGCGCCATCCACCACGGCGGGCCGGTCGAGCCGGGCCGGGGCTTCGTCCTCCACAGCCAGGATTGGGGCGGGCAGGACACCATCGCGGTGGTTGGCCCCAACGGCAATTACGCGCTGACCGGCACCATCGACGTGTTGAAGGCGATCGCCGAAGGCCGTGGCCCCGAGCGCTGGCTGATCGCGCTCGGCTATGCCGGTTGGGACAGCGGCCAGCTCGAAGAGGAAATGACCCGCCACGGCTGGTTTTCGGCCGCCGGCAGCCCGGCGATCCTGTTCGACACGCCGTCCGACGAGCGCTGGGAAGCCGCCTTTCGCGGCGAAGGCATCGACCCCAGGCTGCTGGCGAGCGAGACAGGGGTGGCGTAGCTCCTCCTTGCCGCGAAGCGGTGGGGAGAGGGACCGCCGCAGGCGGTGGAGGGGCTCCTCCGTCAGCCGCTAGCGCGGCTGCCACCTCCCCACGAGCTGCGCTCGCATGGAGGATATAAAGAATTCTTTATATTTGCTTTTGGGGCGACGCGCGGCTAGGGCGCCCGCGACCATTTTTCATTGGAGACTCCGCCCGTGGCCGACACCGCAACCCTGACCCGCGACTATGTCATCAAGGACATCGCCCTCGCCGATTTCGGCCGCAAGGAAATCGAGATCGCCGAGACCGAGATGCCCGGCCTGATGGCGCTTCGCGAGGAATTCGGGGCGTCGAAGCCGCTCAAAGGCGCGCGAATCGCCGGCTCGCTGCACATGACCATTCAGACGGCGGTGCTGATCGAGACGTTGACCGCGCTCGGCGCCGACGTCCGCTGGGCGTCGTGCAACATCTTCTCGACCCAGGACCATGCCGCCGCCGCCATCGCCAAATCGGGCGTGCCGGTGTTCGCGGTCAAGGGCGAGAGCCTCGAGGAATATTGGGACTATGCCGCCCGCATCTTCGACTGGGGGCAGGACCAGACCTGCAACCTCATCCTCGACGACGGCGGCGACGCCACCATGTTCGCGCTG
>DAIPLM010000035.1:0-10913 GCA_036769205.1 Sphingomicrobium sp. | reverse complement strand
AAGGCAGCAATTACGGCAATCCGATCGGCCGCGAGGTCGAGGGGCCGTGGCTCCATTTCGACCGGCTGCTGGCCGAGCCGTTCGTCAAGGGCCATGAGTTGACCGTCGCCGTGCTCAACGGCGAGGCTTTGTGCGTCACCGAGCTCAAGCCCAAGGTCGGCTTCTACGATTATGACAGCAAATATACCGACGGGCTGACGGAGCATGTCTGCCCGGCCGAGGTGCCGGACAGTATCGCGCAGGCGATGCTCGACATGGCGGCGCGGGCGCACCGGCTATTGGGCTGCAAGGGCGCCTCGCGCTCCGACTTCCGCTGGGACGAGGAGCAGGGCGAGGCCGGCCTCTATCTGCTCGAGGTCAATACCCAGCCGGGCATGACGCCCCTGAGCCTGGTGCCCGAGCAGGCGCGCCAGCGCGGCATCGAATATGGCGAATTGGTTGAGCGCTTGATCGCCGAGGCTCTGGAATGAGCGCCGCCCAGGTCCGGCGCGGATCAAGCGCGGCGAAGCGGCCGCGCAAGGCGCCGCGCCGAGTTTCGGTGCCGAAAAAGATCGTCGACAAATTGCCCGTCCGCCAGGACAGCGCCAACCGGCTGGCGCGGTGGATGTTCGGCCTGTTCGCAGCCGGCGCCATCGGCCTGGCTCTGGTCGCGCTCGAAGTCCCGGCAAAGATCGCGACGGCGACCGGCGAGGCGGTCGGCGAGGCCGGCTTCCGGGTCCGCAGCGTCGACGTCTCGGGTATCCACCGCATGGATAGCAAGCCGGTGTTCCAGATCGCCCTCGACCAGAAGAGCATGGCGATGCCCCTGGTCGATGTTTCCGCCATCCGCGAGCGGCTGCTGCAATACGGCTGGGTCAAGGACGCGCGTGTGTCGCGCCGCCTGCCCGACACCCTGGTCATCGACATCGTCGAGCGGCAGCCGGCGGCGCTGTGGCAAGACGCCCGGCAATTATCGTTGATCGACGCCGAAGGAGTCGTCCTCGACCGCGTGCCGATCAGCGCCATGCCGGATCTGCCGTTGCTGATCGGGCCCGGCGCCAACGCCCAGAGCCGCAACCTCAACGGCCTGCTGGCCGAGGTGCCGACGCTGCGCCCGCAACTGGAATCGGCGAGCTGGGTCGGTAAGCGCCGCTGGGACCTCAACTTCCAGACCGGCGAGACGGTGGCGCTGCCCGAGGGCGAGGCGGCGGCGAAGGCGGCGCTGACCAAATTCGCCAAGCTCGACAAATCGGCCGGCCTGCTTGGGCGGGGCATTGTCCGCGTCGACCTGCGCATCCCCGGCAAGATGGTGGTGCGCTTGCCGCGCGGAGCCGGCGAGCCGATCCTCCCCCAACCGCCAAGCGAAGGCTGATGACCAGATCATAATGGCCGACAATGCTTCGCAGCCCCTGATCACCGCCCTCGACATTGGCTCGTCCAAGGTCAGCGCCCTGATCGTCGCCCTCGACGAGGAGGGGCGGCCGCGCGTGCTCGGCTCCGGCCAGCGCGAGAGCCGGGGAGTCAAACGCGGCTATGTCGCCGATGTCGACGCCAGCGAGGTCGCGGTCCGCGAGGCGGTCGAGAGCGCCGAGCGCATGTCGGGCGTCACCATCGACGACGTCTGGGCGAGCTTCGGCGCCGGCGGCCTGACCAGCGACATCGCCAATGTCGAGGTCGAGCTTGGCGGCCACCAGATCGAGGCGTCGGACCTGACCGAGCTGCTGCGCCATGGCCGCGCCGCCATCGACCATGGCGATCATGTCGTGCTCCACGCTCATCCGGCGCTTTACACGCTCGACGGGGTGGAGGGCGTCAAGCAGCCGGTCGGCCTCCACGCCCAACGCCTTGGCGTCGATATCCATGTCATCGCCGCCGAGCCGGCGCCGCTGCGCAACCTCGATTTTGTCATCCGCTCGGCGCATCTCGGCGTCCGCGCCATCGTCGCCTCGCCCGTCGCCGCCGCTCTGGCCTGCCTGACCGCCGAGGAGCGCGAGCTTGGCGTCGCCTTGGTCGAGCTGGGCGCCGAAGTCACCAACGTCTCGCTGCACGTCGGCGGCATGCTGGTCGGCTTGCGCTCGATCCCCTTGGGTGCGCGCGACATCAGCGACGACATCGCCTGCGCCTTCGGGGTCCAGCGCCGCGACGCCGAGCGGTTGAAATGCTTCTACGGCTCGGCGATGACCTCCCCGCGCGACAATCACGAAATGATCGAGGCCAACCAGATCGGCGCCGAGACCGGCGCCGAGCCGATGCGCATTACCCGGGCGCAGCTGATGACGGTCATCCGCCAGCGGGTCGAGGAGCTGACCGGCCAGATCGACAATGCCCTCAAGACATTGGGCTTCACCGGGCCGGTCGGGCGGCAGGTGGTGCTGACCGGCGGCGGCGCCGAATTGAAGAATATTGCCGATTACATGCAGGGCGTGCTCGGCCGGGCGGTGCGGGTCGGCCGGCCCAGGACCATCACCGGCCTGCCCGACGCCCACAGCGGTCCGGCCTTCACGACGTTGGTCGGGCTGGCGATGCTCGGCGCCGGCGGCAGCGGCGACCTGCGCGACCTGGCCTTGGGCGCGGTCGTCGACCGGAAGCCGAGCCACGGCTTCATCGGCCGGCTGGTGGCGGCGATGAAGGGCGGGTTCTAGCGGCCCCTTCCCCGTGCTACGCACGGCGCGGGGGGCGGCGATGGCGACGATTGCGCTAGGCGGCAGAAATGTTGGCGGGGCACTCGTCTTCCTGCTCGGCGCCGCCGTTTTCCTCAATTATGTCGATCGTGGCGCGATGGGCATCGCCGCGCCCTTGATGAAGGGCGAGCTCGGCCTTTCCGAGGAGGCCTATGGCATCGCTTTCTCGGCCTTCTTCTGGATTTACGCGCCGGTGCAGTTCTTTGCCGGCTGGCTGTGCGACCGATTTTCCGTTTACCGGCTGATGGCGGCGGGCATCCTGCTGTGGGCCGGAGCCACCTTCCTGATGGGATTCGCCGGCGGCTTTGCCTCGCTGCTCGTCCTGCGCATCCTGCTCGGCGTCGGGGAAAGCATCTCCTTTCCCGGCAGCTCGAAGATCATCGCCCGTCACGTTCCGCCCGAGCGGCGGGGCATGGCCAATGCCGCGGTCGCCGCTGGCATCGCCATCGGCCCTGCGGTCGGCACGCTAGCCGGCGGTCTGATCCTTGGCGCCTTGGGCTGGCGCGCGATCTTCTTCGCGTTCGGCATGGCGACCTTGCTATGGCTGATGCCGTGGCGACAAGCGGTGCAATCGCTCCCCAAGACCGGCCACCATGACGCGGGCGCGCGGATTCCCATCGGCGCGTTGCTGACGAAATGGCCGCTCTGGTCGATGTCCATCGTCCATGCGCTTGGCAATTATTGCTTCTATTTCCTGCTTGCCTGGCTGCCTTTGTACCTCACCAGGGCCCGCGGCTTCTCGATCGCCGAAATGACGATGCTGGCAACGCTCGGCTATGCCGTCCAGGCCGCTTGCGCCCTTGGCTATGGCCGTTTCTCGGACTGGTGGACCAGGTCGGGCCGCTCGGAGGCCGCGTGCCGCCGCGCGATGATGGTCGCCAGCCAATTGCTCGCCGCCGCCGCGATTTTCGGCCTCGCCTTCGCCCACAGCGCGCTTGCCATCGGCCTCCTTCTCTGCCTCGCGGGGGCCGCTTCGGCCGCGCTGTCGCTCAACATTTACGCGGTCGCGCAGATGTTCGCCGGGCCGCGCGCTTCGGGAACCTGGGTCGGCGCCCAGAACGCGATCGGCAATTTGTCCGGCATTATCGGCCCGATCGTGACCGGGATCGTCGTTCAGCGCGCCGGCTATGACAGCGCCTTCATCCTGACCGCCATCATCGCTGCGGTGGGCGCGCTGTGGTGGGCGCTCTGTGTGCCGCCGATCCGCCAGGTCGAGCTGAACTGACCCATTTTGAATCAGGGTGAGTCGCAAGCGCCACGATCCCCAGCTTTTTTCACCCTGGTTAACTTTTTCGCTTGTCGTGCGACTCGCAATGATTCAAAGATTCATGCTGCAAGTTCAATGCACTTAAGTGCAGGGGAGGGGGTTGTCCGATGAGCATCGATTTCATCCGTCCGGAGGTTGACGAACTTCGGCCGAGGATCAGCGTCATCGGGGTCGGCGGCGCCGGCGGCAACGCCATCGCCAACATGATCCGGCGCGACGTCCAGGGGGTCGACTTCATCGTCGCCAACACCGACGCCCAGGCATTGAACACTTCGTCGGCCGATCGCCGCATCCAGCTCGGCCTCAAGATCACCCAGGGGCTCGGCGCCGGCTCGCGGCCCGAAATCGGCCGCGCCGCCGCGGAAGAAACCATCGAAGAGATCGAGCGAGCGCTGGAAGGCGCGCACATGTGCTTCATCGCCGCCGGCATGGGCGGCGGCACCGGCACCGGCGCCGCGCCGGTGATCGCCAAGGCCGCGCGCGACAAGGGCATCCTCACTGTCGGCGTCGTCACCAAGCCATTCGCGTTCGAAGGCGCCCGCCGCGGTCGCTCGGCCGAATCCGGCATCAGCGAGCTGCAGCAGCACGTCGACACCTTGATCGTCATCCCCAACCAGAATCTGTTCCGCCTCGCCAATTCGGAAACGACCTTCAAGGAAGCGTTCGAAATGGCCGACGAGGTCCTCCAGCAGGGCGTCCGCGGAATCACCGATCTGATGGTCATGCCGGGCCTGATCAACCTCGACTTCGCCGATGTCCGCTCGGTGATGGGTGAAATGGGCAAGGCGATGATGGGCACCGGCGAGGCCGCCGGCGAGAACCGCGCCATCGAAGCCGCCGAAAAGGCGATCTCCAATCCGCTGCTCGACGGCGTCAGCATGAAGGGCGCCAAGGGCGTCATCATCTCGATCACCGGCGGCGAGGACATGCGCCTGATGGAGGTCGACGAGGCCGCCAGCCACATCAAGGAACTGGTCGACCCCGACGCCAACATCATCTGGGGCTCGGCGTTCAACAACGACCTCGACGGCAAGATAAGGGTGTCGGTGGTCGCCACCGGCATCGAGGCCGAAGCCGGCACCCAGCCGCAGCCGGGCAAGGTGTTCAGCTTCCCCGGCCGCAACACCGCCCCGCCGACGCTGGCGGTGACGCCGTCGGCGCCCGCCGCGGCTACGGATGACGAAGAGCCGCTCGAGCTCGGCAGCGACGAGGATAGCGAGGAGCTGGTGCTCGACAGCGACGACATCCTGACCCAGCCGGTCGGAGCGGCGCCGATCGAACCGCCGGCCGACGAGGAGATGGACGTTGACGTGGCCAGCGCCGACGACGAGCCGAGCGCGGGCGACGAGACCCCGAAGGTCGCGCGCGACAGCGGCACCTTGTTCGAGCGCATGTCGAACATCGCCCGCGGCGCCGCCCAGGCCCAGACCGACGGCGACGAGCCGGCGCCAAGCTTCCGCCGCGAGCCGCTCGACATTCCGCGTTTCCTCAACCGGCAGAACAACCAGTAAACAGGTTGCGGCCGGCAAGGGCGGTTCGTCGTTGCGGGGACACGGCTCGCCGCTTGAGGCTTTTCTGTCAGCTTTGAGCAAGCTGGGCTTGGGCATGATCCTTTCCATGCTCCATGATTTGCCCAGCCGTGCCGCGCGCGCGGCACTTTTGATGTCCGCGTTGGCGCTTCCGGCCATGGCCTCCGCGCAATATATCGGCGCCGCGCCGCCGCCGCCTGCCGCGCCCTTGCCGGGCACCATCGAAACGCCGGAAGCGGCGCTCGCCCGCAACGTCCGGCTGATCGCCCTCAATCCGAAGAATTTCACGGCACTGGTCGCTGCCGGGCGGGCGGCGCTGGCGACCGGCGACGCCCAGGCAGCGGTCGGCTTCTTCGGCCGCGCCGAGGAGGCCGGCCCGCGCAGCTGGCAGCCGCAAGCGGGGCTGGCGGCGTCGGCGGTGGCGATGGGCGACCCGCAAAGCGCAATGACCTATTTCGCCCGCGCCCAGCAAAATGGCGCGACCCAGATGCAGATCGCCGTCGACCGCGGCCTCGCCTTCGACCTGCTCGGCGACCAGGCCAAGGCGCAGTCCGACTATCGCGTCGCGCTGAACGGCGCCGACCGCGACGAGGCGCGGCGGCGGCTGGCGCTGAGCCTGGCAATCTCGCGCGACATCAAGGGCGCCGGCGACACCATCGAGCCGCTGCTGCTCCGCCGCGACCCGGAAGCGGTGCGGATGAACGCCTTCATTCTCGCGCTCGCCGGCGATCGCGACGGCGCCCGGCGAACGATTGATTCGACCATGCCCGGCGCCGGCCAGCGCTTCGAGCCGTTCTTCAGAATCCTGCCCGTACTTCGCCCGGCCGAGAAAGCGGCGGCGGTGCACCTTGGCATTTTCCCCAAGGACGCAGCCCAGCGCTACGCCCAGGCCGAGCCGGTGCCGATCTCGCCGGTGCTGTCGATTAGCAATGCCTCGCGCCCGCGCGCCACGTCGCCCGCCCAGGGCAAGCCGCGGCAGGCGGCGAGGAAGCCGGTCAAGGTCGCCGAGGCGCCGCGCCGGGCGGTGCAGGAAGTGCCCGAGCCCTCGACATATCGCGCTTCGGTGAGGCCATCGCTAGACCCGGCGCGCTTTGCATCGACGCGGCGGCCGAGCCTGGTCGCCGACGACAGCAGCAAGACCGGCGCCGCCGAGTCCGACCCGGAGCCGCGACCGGACGGGCGTCTCGACGACATCGCCCAGATGCTGAGCGAGACCGCGGCAGACGCGTCCGCCGACGCAATGACGCAGGTCGCCGAAGCCCAGCCGCAGGAGCCGCAGCCGGCTTTCAGCCAGCCACTGGTGTCGAGGCCCAAGGTCGAGACGGCGAAAGTCGCTTTGTCGAAGCCCAAGGTGGAAACGGCCAAGAAATCCGCCGCGGATACCAGGAAGGCGGACAAGCTCGCCGCGGAGAAAAAAGCCAGGGCCGACAAGCTCGCGGCGGACAAGCAGGCCAAGGCGGACGCCGCCAAGCTCGGCGTCACGGGCACCAATTGGGTGCAGCTGGCCGGCGGTTCGAATCAGGGCCGGATGGGCGTCGAATATAAGAAATTGGTGGGCAAAGCCGGCTCGCTGTTGAAGTCGCGAAGCGGCTACGTCACCGAGGGCAAGGATTATTTCCGGCTGCTGGTCGGCCCCTTCGCCAGTAGCGACGAGGCGCAGGACTTTGTTACCAAGCTTGATAAAGCGGGGGTCGACAGCTTTAGGTGGACCCGCAATCCGGCGCGGATCAGAATCGAGAAACTCAAAACCTGATGATTCCCACCAAGGACCTCGCCGCGCAGCCCAGCAAATCGCGCGGCAGGGCCTTTTCGGAAGCCGACGGCGGCCCGCGCGGGCCGCGCGACATTTTCCAGCGCGACCGCGACCGCATCGTCCATTCGGTCGTTTTCCGCCGCCTGCGCCACAAGACGCAGGTGTTCGTCGCCCCCGACGGCGATCATTTCCGCGTCCGCCTGACCCATTCGATTGAAGTCGCGCAGATCGGCCGCACCATCGCCCGCGCGCTGGGCCTCAACGAGGATCTGACCGAGGCTTTGTGCTTGGCCCACGACCTTGGCCATCCGCCTTTCGGCCATGCCGGCGAAGACGCTTTGTCGCAGGCTTTGGCCGACGCCGGCGGGTTCGACCACAACGGCCACAGCCTGCGGCTCGTCACTTGCCTCGAAAATCCCTATCCGGATTTCGACGGGCTGAACCTGAGCTGGGAGGCGCTCGAAGGGCTCGCCAAGCATAATGGGCCGATCGCCGCGCCCGGTTGGGCGATGGCCGAGGCCGACGCCGCCTTTCCGTTGGAGCTGGGAACCTGGCCCGGCCTGGAAGCGCAGGTCGCCGCCATCGCCGACGATATCGCTTACGACAATCACGACATCGACGACGGCTTGCGGGCCGGCATCCTGCGGCTCGACGAATTGCTCGAGCTGCCATTCGTGCGGCGCCTGTGGCACGCGATCGAACAGCGCCACCCCGGGCTCGACCTCGACCGCAAGGTCAAGGCCCTGGTCCGCGATGGCATCGGCACCATGGTCGGCGACGTGCTGGCCGAGACCGAGCGGCGGGTCGGCGAGGCGGGCGTGGCGAATATCGACGAGGTCCGCGCCTGCGGCCGAGCGCTGGCCGGATTCTCAGACGAGCTGGCCGCCGATGAGCGGCAGTTGAAGCGCCTGCTCTATGACCGGCTGTACAACAGCCCGGCGCTGATCCCGGTCCGCGACGAGGCGCAGCGGGTCGTCGCCGGCCTTGCTGCCGCCTATCGCGACGATCCCGCATTGCTTCCCGCCGGCTGGGCCAAAGGCGAGGGCGAAACCGCCCGGTTGCGCGGCATCGCCGATTACATCGCCGGCATGACAGACCACTTCGCCATCTCGCGGCATGAGGAGCTGGTTGGGCCGGTGCATTTGCCGGACCGATTTTAAGGTTCTTTTGCCTTAGCGCCGCCGCGATTGGCTGCTAGGGGCGCTGGCATGCTGACCATCAATGCAATCACGGTGCGCCTTGGCGGGCGGACGATCCTTGACCGCGCGACCGCCGCCGTGCCGCCGGGCGCGCGCGTCGGGCTGATCGGCCGCAACGGCGCCGGCAAGTCGACCCTGATGAAGGCGATCATCGGCCAGATCGACCCGGACGACGGCGCCATCGAGAAGCCGCGCCGCGCCCGGCTCGGCTATATCGCCCAGGAAGCGCCGAGCGGCGCCGCCACCCCGTTCGAGACCGTGCTTGCCGCCGACCTGGAACGGGCGCGGCTGATGGACGAAGCCGAGCATTGCAGCGACCCGCACCGGCTCGGCGACCTCCACGATCGCCTAATCGCCATCGACGCCTATAGCGCCCCCGCCCGCGCCGCGCGGATCCTGCTCGGATTGGGCTTCGACGAGGCGATGCAGGCGCAGCCGCTCGATACCTATTCGGGTGGCTGGAAGATGCGGGTCGCGCTCGCCGCTTTGCTGTTCTCGCAGCCCGACGTGCTGCTGCTCGACGAGCCGTCGAACCACCTCGACCTCGAGGCGACTCTGTGGCTGGAGAATTTCCTCAAGGATTATGCCGGAACGCTGATCGTCATCAGCCACGAGCGCGACCTGTTGAACAATGTCGTTGATTCGATCCTGCATCTGGAGCGCGGCAAGCTGACCCTTTACGCCGGCGGCTATGACGATTTCGAGCGGCAGCGCGCCGAGCGCGCCGCCCAGCTCGCCGCCGCCCGCGCCGCCCAAGACGCCCAGCGGGCCCGGCTGCAGGACTATATCGCCCGCAACAGCGCCCGCGCCTCGACCGCCAAGCAGGCGCAGTCGCGCGCCAAGATGCTGGCCAAGATGCAGCCGATCGCGGCGCTGGCCGACGACCCCAGCCTCAGCTTCGACTTTCCGAGCCCGAGCGAGCTGCGGCCGCCGTTGATCACGCTGGACATGGCGGCGGTCGGCTATGGCGACACGCCGGTGCTGCGCAAGATCAACCTCAGGATCGACCCAGACGACCGGATTGCCCTGCTCGGCCGCAACGGCAACGGCAAGACGACGCTGGCGCGGCTGCTGGCGGCGCAGCTTCCGGCGATGGCGGGCGAGGTCCACGCCTCGGGCAAGATGCGGGTCGGCTACTTCACCCAGTACCAGGTCGAGGAATTGCACGGCGACGACACCCCGCTGCAGCACATGAGCCGGGCGATGGCCGGCAAGACGCCCGCCGTCGTGCGGGCGCAGCTCGGCCGCTTCGGCTTTTCCGGCGACAAGGCGACGACTTTGGTCGGCAAATTGTCGGGCGGCGAGCGGGCGCGGCTGGCGCTGGCGCTGATCACCCGCGACGCCCCGCATCTGCTGATCCTCGACGAGCCGACCAACCATTTGGACGTCGATGCCCGCGAGGCGCTGGTGCAGGCGCTGAACGGCTATGACGGCGCCGTCATATTGATCAGCCACGACCGCCACATGATCGAGCTGACCGCCGACCGGTTAGTGCTGGTCGATGGCGGCGAGGCGCGGGAATATGCCGGCTCCATCGACGATTATATCGACTTCGTGCTCGGCCGGAACCAGCCGAAGGGCGAGGCCAGGCCCAAGGCGTCGAAGGCCGACCGCAAGGCCGAGTGCCGGGCCCGTGACCAGGCGCGCGCGCTCAAGAAAGCGGCGGCCGAGGCCGAAGCTTCCAGCGCCCGGCTGGCGGCACAATGCGCGTTGATCGAGCAGGCGATGATCGACCCCGCCAGCGCCGCGCCCGAGCTAGCGGCGCTCGACATGAGCGAGCTCAGCCGCCGCCGCGCCAGCCTCGCCGCCGAGCTGGAAATCGCCGAAGCGCGCTGGCTGGAAGCGAGCGAGCAGCTCGAGCGGGCCGCCTAGCAAGGCGGCTGCTGCTGCTGCTTGGCCGTGACGAGCCGGCTTGCCTGCGCTAGAGGCGCGGCTTCCTTCAGCCAGTGGACCAGACATTGAGCCTTTACGCCCGTTTTTCCGCGCTGCTCGACGGCATCCTCGATGAGCTTGCCGCCGAGGGCACGCTACCCGCCGAGGCCAGCCGCAAGGCGGTGGCGGTCGAGCCGCCGCGCGATGCCTCGCATGGCGACCTGGCGACCAATGCGGCGATGGTGCTGGCCAAGGCCGCCGGCACCAACCCGCGCGCGCTGGCTGAGGCGATCAAGCCGAAGCTGGAAGCGATTCCGGCCGTCACGTCCGTCGAGATCGCCGGTCCGGGTTTCATCAATCTGCGCCTCGCCAACGATGCGTGGCGCGACGAGCTGACGACCATCCTGACCGCAGGCGAGGACTATGGCCTGTCCACTGTCGGCAACAACGAGCGGGTCAATGTCGAATATGTCTCGGCCAACCCGACCGGGCCGATGCACATGGGCCATTGCCGCGGCGCGGTGGTCGGCGACGCGCTGGCCAAGGTGCTTGAGGCCGCCGGCTTCCGCGTCACCAAGGAATATTATGTCAACGACGCCGGCAGCCAGGTCGACACGCTCGCCCGCTCGGCGC
>DAIPLM010000217.1:0-3030 GCA_036769205.1 Sphingomicrobium sp. | reverse complement strand
CACCCAACTCCGCCTAAGCTCCTTCGTCGCTAAGGCTCCGTATCCCTCTCCCATCAAGGGATAGGGGTATGTCAGCCCTTACAAACTTGGGCGCCCTTGCCGGGACGCTCGAGCGTGATCGGGCCGCTCGCCATCGCGCCGGTCAGCGCATAGCCCTCGGGGCCAATCATCTTCTGGCCGGCCTCGGGGGCGGTCAGCTGGATCGGTGCGGCGCTCTTATCGGCGCGGAAATTGGCCGACTTATTGTCCGACAGCCAGTCGATATAGACGACGCTATTGTCCTTGCAGCGATAGATTTTGCTGGCGACGATCGCTGGCGGCAACTCCACCGGCGCGGCGGCGTTGGCGGCGTCGGCCTCGTTGCCGGCCTTGTTGGGGTCGATGGTGTGGTCGGACTGGTTGCAGCCGGCTAGCGCGGCGGCGGCAACCATCAGGGTCGAGCAGAGCATGCGGTTCATGCCCTCCCGCCTTTATGATCGCGGCCGAACAGTCAAGGCGCGAGATTGCCATTGATCGAAGTGGCGCATAGTCTTGTCGATCCGCGGGGGCGCGGCGGGGAGGCCGGACGAACAGATGCAGCGCGTACGCATTGGACTGACCGGTTTGGCGTTCGTGTTCCTGTTGGTGCTGCTGGGCGCGGCGATCAGCCGCTGGGGCGAGGGAACGCCCGACGCCAACGCCGCCGCCGAGGCCAATAGCCTCACCGAACCGAACGAGCCGCTCGCCGAGCTTGGCGTGGCGCCGGGGGAATCCTCGGCATCGAACGAGAGCCACAACAAACAGTGAAAAGGTGGCGGCGGCTCGCGCTGACCGCCATGACGCTGCTTGCCTCGTGCCGTGAGGGGACGTCGGCCGAGGCGCCGGCCAAGGCCAGACCCGAGCTGTTCCTGCTGACCTCCCTGCCATTGGTCTGGAGCGAGAGCTTCGGTCTCGACCAGCCCGGCTCGCCAGTGCTCAAGGCGCTGGAGCAAAACTATCGGGTCAAGCCGATCGACTTGCCGAGCCGGCTGCCGGACGGGGCGCTGCTACTCGCCGCGCAGCCGCGGGCGCTGCCGGCGGAGGAATTGGTGGCGCTCGACGCCTGGGTGCGGCGCGGTGGGCGCATGGTGCTGCTCGCCGACCCGATGCTCGAATGGGAAAGCAGTTTGCCGCTCGGCGACGCCCGCCGGCCGCCGATGGCCTTTCCCGATACCGGCCTGCTGCGGCATTGGGGACTGCGGCTGGACGGGCCCGACGAGCGCGGGCCGCGGCAGCTCGCATTGGGTGGCAGGCAAGTGCTGGCCGGGTCGCCGGGCAGTCTCGCGCGGATTGGCGGCGACTGCGCGATCGATGCACGCGGGCTGTCGGCCCGCTGCCGGATCGGCGAGGGCCAGGGAAACGTCATCGCCGACGCCGATTTCCTGAACATTGGTCCGGGCGGGCTCGATGGGCCGACCGAGCCGAACCTTCCTGCCTTGCTCTCGCAGCTCGCCGACCTGGGCGACTGATTCGGCTGGCTTTTCCGAGTCGCGCCGCCCACAAACTTATCCACAGGGTCGTCCACTGAGAACAAGGGTAGAACAGAACCGCATATTCGTGCCCTAAATGTCGCGCTTTTCCGCAAATTTGCCTCGGTGGGGCATGAAAACCCACAAAATGGCATCAATATCCATTGTGTCCCCAACCGGGTTGAGTTACCAACATGGTTCTGGCGCGGGGGCATCCTCACCTTTGAGTGAACGCCGCGGGGCGCACGGCGATGTCGTGCACCCTGCGAACGGGGAAGCTTTGCGCGCCGCGGGAGTGGAATGTGGCGCTAGAGCATCTGTTTCAGGGCAGTGCCTTGAACGCGGTCGACGCGAAGGGCCGCGTCTCCGTGCCCGCCTTCCTGCGCTCCGTCATCGAACGCCGCGGCGACGCCCGCACCCTGGTCCTCGCCAAGCATGACGCCTTCGCCTGCCTCAGCGCCTACGACCCTGGCTATGCGGCGCTGAAGCATGCCAAGATCGAGCGCCAGTTCGAGAAAGACGAGCTCAACCCCGACGCCGAACTGGCCTATCAGGCGCGCACCCTGATGGCGTTCGGTGCCACCGAGGAAGTCCCCTACGACAGCTCCGGCCGCATTGTCCTGCCGCCGATGATGCGCCGCAAGGGGGAGATCGGGGAGCTGGCGCTGTTCCTTGGCGCCGGTGAGACCTTCCAGATCTGGAACCCGAAACTGTTCCTCGCCGACAAGCGCGTTCCCGAGGATTTGAAGGACATCGCCCGCTTCCGACTGGAAGAGCGGGGGATAAAATCATGAGCGCGGCCGCCATTGCCCGGGCGCCGCATCAGCCGGTGCTGCTCGATGAGGTCGTCGCCGGCCTCGCCGTGCAGCCCGGCACCACTCAGGTCGACGGTACGTTCGGCGCCGGCGGCTACACCAAGGCCCTGCTTGGGGCGGGGGCGGGACGAGTGATCGCCTTCGATCGCGACCCCACGGCGATCGCGGAGGGTGCATCGCTCGTCCCGGACCCGCGCCTGACCCTGGTCCACGAGCGCTTCAGCCGGATGGACCGGGCGCTCACCGAGCGCGGGCTGGCGCCGGTCGACGGAGTCGCCCTCGACATCGGCGTGTCGTCGATGCAGCTCGACCGCGCCGAGCGCGGTTTTTCCTTTTCCAACGACGGCCCGCTCGACATGCGGATGAGCCAGGCCGGCCAATCGGCCGCCGAGTTTCTCAATACCGCCGACGAGGCCGAGATCGCCCGCGTCCTCAAGGATTATGGCGAGGAACCGCGCGCCCGCTCGGTTGCCCGCGCCATCGTCGCCGCCCGGCCGCTGACGCGCACCGCCGAGCTCGCCGCCGTCGTTCGCAAGGCGCTGGGTTTCCGCCAGGGCCAGAAGAGCGACCCCGCCACCCGCACCTTCCAGGCGATCCGCATCCATTTGAACGCCGAGCTCGACGAGCTCGAGCAGGGCCTGCGCGCCGCCGAGCGCGTGCTTCGCCCCGGCGGCCGGCTGGCGGTCGTCACCTTCCACAGCCTCGAGGACCGCATCGTCAAGCGCTTC
>DAIPLM010000216.1:0-3034 GCA_036769205.1 Sphingomicrobium sp. | reverse complement strand
GCCGCCGTCATCGCGGACGATGAAGCCGAAGCCCTTTTGGGGATTAAAGAATTTAACGACGCCCTTGCCTTCGCCGACGACCTGCGGAGGCATGCCGCCGCGGAAGCCGCCGCCGCCGCCGGCACCGCCGCCACGGAAACCGCCACCGCCACCGCCACCGGCGCGATCGCCGAAGCCACCGCCGCCGCCGCCGCCGTAGCCGCTACGCGGCGCGCCGCGGTCGCCGAAGCCGCCGCCGCCACCACCGCCATAGGGACGATCGCCGCCGAACGTGCGCTCGGCCGCGAAGCTGTCGTCTCCGAAACTGTCCCGTTTATCCCTGCCGCGACCGCCACGGTCGCCTTTACGCCCTCGATCGAAACCCATGCCCGTCTAAACTCTCTTCGTGCCCGCTTATTGCCAATGAACCAACGCGCTGGGGCCAGGGGCGCAACGGTCGCACACGCGAAATTCCCGCGCGCACGGAGGCTCCCTTAACCCAAAAATGGTGCGGCTCCTAGCGATTCATGGGGTCGGGGGCTGGCATGGCGGCCCCGCATCGGACTAGAGAAGTTCAGCGGCATGCAAGGAGCATGCCGCCAAGGTTGCCGACGAAGGAATCCGATGCCCGTCCACTTTCATGAAGAGGATCTGCCCGACGGCCTGCAGCTGCGGGACGGCCCGATCGCCATCGACACCGAGGCGATGGGTCTGCTGCCCGGCCGCGACCGACTGTGCCTGGTGCAGCTTTCGGACGGCCACGGCGATGAGCATCTGGTCCGCTTTTCGCCGGGAAGCGACTATTCGGCGCCGAACCTAAAGGCGCTGCTCGGCGATCCCGACCGAGTCAAAATCTATCATTTCGCGCGCTTCGACATCGCCATCATGCGCGCTTACCTCAATGTCATGGCGGCGCCGGTCTATTGCACGCGCACCGCCTCGCGGCTGGTGCGCACCTACACCGACCGCCATGGCTTGAAGGAGCTGGTCAAGGAAATGCTCGGCCAGGACCTGTCGAAGCAGCAGCAGACCAGCGACTGGGGGGCGCCCGAGATCAGCGACGCCCAGCGCGAATATGCCGCCAGCGACGTCCGCTACCTCCATCGCCTGAAAGAGCAGCTCGACCTCCGGCTGGCGCGCGAGAATCGGACGGAGCTGGCCCAGGCCTGCTTCGACTTCCTGCCGGCCCGCGCCTTGCTCGACCTCGCCGGCTGGCCCGAACAGGACATTTTCGCCCATGTCTGAGGCGGCGATTCGCCAGCATGACGTCAAGCGCCACTGGGCGGAGCCGGGCAGCCGCCATGACCGGCTGGTCCGCTACGCCAAGATCGGCCTGCCGATCGTCGCCGTCCTCTTCCTCCTGATCTTGTTCATCGCCCCGTTCGATCAGCGCGACGACGTCAGCTTCATCCTCGACAAGAAGGAAGTCGACAAAGCGGCCGAGCGGATGCGAATCGAGACCGCGCGCTATTCGGGAGAGGACAACAAGGGCAACAAGTTCGAAATCACCGCCCGCCGCGCCGTCCAGCAGAGCTCGGACCAGCCGATCGTCAATATCGAGGGGATGATGGCTCGGCTCGCGCTTCCCCAGGGGCCGGTGACGATCGCCGCCAACCAGGGCCGCTACGACCTCGACACCCACCTGGTCGACGTCGCCGGGCCGGTGCGGGTGCTCGGACCCGACGGCTATCGGCTGGAAACGCGCGACGTCACCGTCGACCTCAAGCAACGAACGGTGCAAAGCCACGGGCCGGCGTCGGGGGCGATGCGGCTCGGCCAGTTCCAGGCCGGCCATCTCAGCGCCGACCTCGATGCGCGGACGGTCGTGCTCGGCGGCGGCGCGCGCTTGAAAATCGTGCAGGGGGCAGTCAGATGATCAACATGTCGCGTATTTTGACCTTGGCTGTTGGCCTGGCCGCCGTGCCGCTTGCCTCGCTGGCCATGGCGCAGCAGCCGGTGTCGGCCTTGAAGGGCCACGACGCCAACGCCCCAATCGACATCTCCTCGGCGCGCATCGAGGTCCAGGAACGGGCCGACCGGGCGATTTTCGCCGGCAATGTCGTTGCCCGCCAGGGCGACCTCACTTTGTCCACCGAGCGGCTGACGGTGGCCTATTCGAGCGTCGGCGGGATCGAGATCAACCGCCTCGACGCCAGCGGCGGCGTCGTCGTCAAGAGCCCGTCGGAGACCGCGCGCGGCAATTTCGGCATCTACGACCTCGACCGCAAATTGATCACGTTGGTCGGGGCGGTGCAGCTCAACCGCGGCGGCTCGCAGATCAACGGCCAGCGGCTGACCATCGACCTCAATTCGGGGCGGGCGGTCATGTCGGGCGCGCCGGGCGTCGACCAGAACAACGGCCGCGTCACCGGCCACTTCACCGTCCCCAAGCGCGGCAGCTGACCGCGTCATTTCGGTGAACGACCTCCACCCCCTCGAACGACCGGCGAGCACCGCCGGCCAGACCGTGCGCGGCCTCGACGTGCGCTCGATCGCCAAGGCCTATGACGGCCGGGCGGTGCTGCACGAAGTCTCGCTGACCGTCTCGCGCGGCGAGGTGGTCGGGCTGCTCGGTCCCAACGGCGCCGGCAAGACCACCAGTTTCTATTCGGTGATGGGGCTGGTGAAGCCGGACTCGGGCCGCTTCTATCTCGACGGCGAGGACATCACTGGTTTGCCGATGTATCGTCGCGCCATCCTCGCCCTCGGCTACAGCGACGACGCCTGCCGGATCAGACCGCGCCAGCGCCTGGGATTCATCGCCCGCGAGCGCGGTCGTGGCGCGATGCGCTTGCGCGGTGACGCTCGCCGCCGCGCCCCACTGCCAACCGGCGCTCGGCGAGTGGCTACGCCGGCGCTGAGCGTCGGGTATCGCGGCGCTTCGTCGCCGCCGATTCGATCCCCGCGAGGATGAGCTCGATGACGAGGTCGTAGAAGCTCTCCGGATCCTCGTGGGCGCTCAGCGGGCCGGCGGCCTCGATGACGCGCGGGAAGCGCTCTGGCGGGAGCAAGCGCAGCAACTCCTCCGTCCACGCGGGCTCGCCCGTAGCAGGGA
>DAIPLM010000215.1:0-3043 GCA_036769205.1 Sphingomicrobium sp. | reverse complement strand
CGCTCGGCGACGTCGTCATCGCCACCGGACAGCGCCAACCGCGCTTCCACCGCCAGCTCCTCCTGCATGTCCGGCTGGGCAGCGAGCAGGAACAGCGACCAGCCTAGGGCATTGGCGGTGGTTTCGTGGCCGGCGAGGTAGAAAGTCGCGGCATTGTCGACCGCCAGTGCTCGCGCCTCGGCCTCGGGGAAGCGCTGCCTGAGCGAGTCGATCATGCCGCTCAGGAAATCGCCGCCCATGCGGCCGCACCAGCGGTCGTCGACGACTTGCTCGAGCGACCTTCGCAAATGGATCTGGCCGCGCTTGCCCGCCCTGCCTTTTTTCGTCAGCGGAAATTGCGGCAGGCGCAGCAAGGCCAGCATCCGCGCCTCGGAAAAGCCCTCGATGGCCGCCGCAATGTGGTTCATCGACGTTTCGGAAGTCAGCCGGGAATCGCCACCGAACAAGGCCAGAGCGATGACCGTCATCGTCGTCCGGGTCGCCTCGGCCGCCATGTCGATGCGCTTGCCGTCGGGCCAGCGTTCCATTGCCGAACGCGCCGCCTGGACGAACATGGCGCGCTGCGCATCGACCGCGGCTGGCGAGAAGCTTGCGGCGACGATACGGCGTTGCTCGCGCCACGGCTCGCCGTCGGCGGTCAGCAGGCCGCGGCCGATGATCGGGTCGAGCAGGCCCTTGACGATGTCGGGCTTGGCATAATTGCCGGCATTGTCGAGCAGGACATGCTGGACCATCGCCGGGTCGAGCACGACGTGGACCTGGAAGCCGAGGATGTTGCGCTTGAGATAGTCGGTGGCGAAGGCGAATTCCGACCAGCCGTAGACCGACGTCCGCGCCCGCTCACCGAAGAAGCCGCGCCAAGTCGCGACCGGCCTGGGCTGGCGCGGCGGAAAAGGCGGGACGAAACGAGCGGTCATTCCGCCGCTAATAATGTCTCGGCGCCGCCAAGGTCGACCGAAACCAGCCGGCTGACTCCTTTCTCGATCATGGTGACCCCGTAGAGCCGGTGCATCCGGCTCATGGTCACGGCATTGTGGGTGACGATCAGGTAGCGGGTGTCGGTTTCCGCCGTCATCCGGTCGAGCAGGTCGCAGAAGCGCTCGACATTGGCGTCGTCCAGGGGCGCGTCGACCTCGTCGAGCACGCAGATCGGCGCCGGGTTGGTGAGGAATAGAGCGAAGATGAGGGCGACCGCGGTCAGCGCCTGCTCGCCGCCCGACAGCAGCGTCAAGGCGCTGAGGCGCTTGCCCGGCGGCTGCGCCATGATCTCGAGCCCGGCTTCCAATGGGTCGTCGCTTTCGATCAGCTCAAGATGCGCCTGGCCGCCGTCGAATAAGGTGGTGAACAAGCTGCGGAAATGGCGGTCGACCTGCTGATAGGCTTCGAGCAGGCGGACCCGGCCTTCGCGATTGAGGCTGCCGATCGAGCCACGCAGACGGTTGATAGCTTCCTGTAATTCATCGCGCTCGGCGGCGCCGGCGAGCCGGCTGTCCTCGATCTCGGCCAGCTCCTGCTCGGCGACCAGATTGACCGGACCAATGCGCTCGCGCTCGGCGGTCATGCGGTCGAGCTCGGCCTTTTCGCGGTCCGCCGGGTAGAGGGCGGCGGCATCGAAGCCGATCCGCTCGGGGAGCAATGGCGGCGGGCATTCGAACTGCTCGCCGCACTGGCTGGCAAGCTCGGCGCGGCGGGCTTCCTGGCCCTCGGCGCGAGCCACCGCTCCGGCCCGGCTTTCACGCACGGCGGCAAAGGCCTCGCCGGCCTCGGACAATTGGCGGGCGGCGGCGGCGCCCTCGCTCTCGGCCCGCGCCTCGCCGGCGGCGGCCTCGGAGATAAGGGCGTCGCTCGCCTGATTGGCTTGCTCGAGCCGGTCGATCTCCACCGCCAGCCGCTCGGGCTCGTCGGCGAGTGTCCGGCGCTCCTCGGCCAGCTCGGCGGCTCGGGCGGCGGTTTCGACCAATCGCGCCTCGGCATCGCGGGCGCGGGTCCGCCATTCACCTTGCTCGCGCGCGGCGGCGGCGTCGCGCTCCCGGTCGGCGGCCATTTCGCGGGCCCGGGTCGCCGCCGCCGCGCGAATTTCGGCGACCGCTTGGCCGGCGGCGGTGGCGGCGTCGCGCGCCGCGTCGATTTCGCCGGCGAGCTGGGCGGGGTCGGGAAGCGCGGCCAGCGCGCCTTCGGTGGACAGGACTGAGTCACGAGAAGCGGCGAGCAGCGGCGCGAGATCCGCCTGGCGCTCGGCCAAGGCGCTGCGCTGCGCGTCGAGCCGTTCGAGCGCGGCAGCGGCGGCATCGGCGCTGCGGGCGGCGTCCCTGCCCTCGCGCTCGGCCGCCGTTCCAGCCGCCCGCGCCGAGTCGGCATCGCGACGGAATTGCTCGACCGCCGTGGCCGCCTCGTCGCGCGCCGAGGCCGCCTTGGCTACCGTGCCTTCGAGCGAGGGCAGCGCCCGCTCGATCTCGGCGAGGCGGTTGACCCGGATCAGGCGCTCGGCCGCCGCGGCACCGCCGCTTTCGGCGACGAACCCGTCCCAGCGCCGCATGCGCCCGTCGCGAGTGACCAGGCGCTGGCCGATCGCCAGTGGCTGGCCTTTGTCCTCGTCGGTGACCCCGACCTGCGCCAGCCGCCGGGCCAGCTGCGGCGGGGTCGAGGCGTGGGCGCTAAGCGGCGCCAAACCAGCGGCCAACGGCGAATCGCCCCGATCGGGCTCGCTGCCAATCCAGCGCCGAGGCCCGTCGCCACCAATCGCGGCATCGAGATCGTCGCCAAGCGCCGCCGCCAATGCGCGCTCGAAACCGGGCTCGGCGCGGATGGCGGCGAGCGCCGCGCCGCCGCTTTGCGCCAGCGCCTTCGCCAGCGCCTCGCGTTCGGAAGTGGCGGCGGCGAACGCCGCGCGCGCCGCCGCCAGTTCGCTTTCATGAGCATCACGGGCTTCGGCGGCGGTGGATCGCCCCGTCTCGGCGGCAGCCAGCGCCGCCTCTGCCTTGGCGAGCGCTTCGGCGCTAGTGGCCGCCCGCCGTTCGGCCTTATCCTTGGCGGCGGCAAAATC
>DAIPLM010000034.1:0-11077 GCA_036769205.1 Sphingomicrobium sp. | reverse complement strand
GCGGCGGTCGGCAAGGCAATAGCCGTCGAGCAGAGAAGGATAAGCTTTTTCACGTGTGAAACCCCCCACGGGTGAGCGGACAAAATCGAGTCGCGGCCGAGCTATAGCCGGTTTGCGACGGTTGGATGACGGCCACTCAGCGGCCCGGCACGATATTTCCGAAGCGTTGCCGCAAGGACACGATTGGCGGCGCCGAGCGTTGACGATTCGCCGCCGCCTCAAGCGGCGTCGGCCTTTGGTTTCAGGCGCTTTGGCGGGCGTCGAGGCGGCGGCCGAGGCCAACGAACACATAGATGAGCGGCGGCACCAGCACGATCGACAGCACGACCTTGGCCAGCATCTGGCCGAGGATCAGTTCGCCGATCGGGAAGACGCCGTAAAAGGCGACGGTGATGAAGATCAAAGTGTCGACGATCTGGCTGAGCGCGCTCGCCACCGCCGAGCGCAACCACAGGAGCCGCCGGCCCTCGCTGGCTTTCAACCGGCTGAAGATGGTGACGTTGAGCAGGGTCGAAATGCCGTAGGCGAGGATGCCGCCGAGCCAGATGCGCGGGGTGCCGCCCATCACCGTCTCGAACGCCGACAACCGCGCCGGGTCCATGTCGTCGGCGGCGGGGACGGCGAGCACCAGCAAGGTGAGGAGCAGCGACGCGATCAGGGGCACGAAGCCGATCAGCACCAGACGGTTGGCGGTGGCGCGGCCATGCAGTTCGGCGACCGCGCTGGAGGTGATGACCAGCATCAGGAAAGCGAAAATGCCGGCCTCGACCGCAAGCGGCCCGAGCGCCACTTGCTTGTTGCCGAGCACGCCGGCGATGCAGACCATGCCGCCGTAGAAGATGGCGAGCGCGAACAGGGACGGCGAGAGGGCGCGCGGCGGGCTGGAATCGTCGGTCATGGCCGCGAGGGGGTAACGGCTTCCACTTGGCGGGCAAGGGTTTTGTTGACCGCTCCGGTCGGCGGCGGCTAGCGCGCTTGCCCGTGAGCCAGCCATCCCTCGACATTGTCGCCATCGGCGATGCCATCGTCGACGTCATCGCTACCTGCGACGACGCCTTCCTGGTCGAGCACGATTTGCCCAGGGGCGGGATGCAATTGCTCGATGCGCGGGCGGCGGACCGGCTCTATGCGGCGATGGGCAATGCCCGCGAGACCAGCGGCGGCTCGGCGGCGAACAGCATGGCCGGGATCGCGGCGATGGGCGGCAAGGCGGCGTTCATCGGCCAGGTCGCCGACGACCAATTGGGTGAAATCTTCCGCCACGACATGCGCGCGCTCGGCGTGCGCTTCGATACGCCGGCGCTGGCCAACGCCGGCGAGCATCCCACCGGCCGCTGCCTGATCCTGGTCACGCCGGATGCGCAGCGGACCATGAACACCTGCCCCGGCGCCTCGCACCAACTCAATGTCGCGGCGCTGGACGAGGCGCTGATCCGGTCGGCGAAAATCACGTTCCTCGAGGGCTATTTGTGGGGCCCAGAGCAGCCACGCCACGCCATGCTGCACGCCGCCCGGATCGCCCACGAGGCCGGGCGGGCCGTTGCCTTCACCTTGTCGGAGAGCCTGTGCATCCCGGGCCGCAAGGAGGGCGTGATGGGCATGATCGACGGCGGCATGGTCGACATGTTGTTCGCCAACGAGGATGAGGTCCGGCACCTGACTGGCTGCGGCGACTTCGAGCAGTGCCTCGCGGCGTTGGCGCCGAAGGTGGCAACCCTGGTCGTCACCCAGGGCGCGGCCGGAGCAACGGCGCTGGAGGACGGCGACCGTGTCGAGGTTCCGGCATCCCCGGTCGAGCAGGTGGTCGACACCACCGGCGCCGGCGACCTGTTCGCCGCCGGTTTCCTCGCCGCCCGCTGCCATGGCCACGACTTGCGTAAATGTCTCGAAACCGGCGCCATCGCCGCCGCCGAGATCATCTCCCATTTCGGGGCGCGGCCCGAGGCCGACTTGAAGACATTGGTGCGGCTGTGACGATCAAGCGCCTCGCCGTCTATTGCGGCTCGGCCGGCGGCGGCGACCCGCGGTTCGAGGAAGCGGCGCGCGAGCTTGGCCGGACGATGGCCGAGCGCGGGCTGGACCTGGTCTATGGCGGCGGCCGGCTGGGGCTGATGGGGATCGTCGCCGACACCGTCATCGCCCGCGGCGGCCGCGCGTTCGGTGTCATCCCGCGCGCCCTGGTCGACAAGGAAGTGGCGCACCGCGGGCTGACCGAGCTGTTCGAGGTCACCACCATGCACGAGCGCAAGGCCAAGATGACCGAGCTGTGCGACGCCTTCGTCTGCCTGCCCGGCGGCATCGGCACGCTGGACGAGATGTTCGAGGCCTGGACGTGGAACGCATTGGGCTATCACTGCCAGCCGTTCGCCTTGCTCAACACCGCCGGTTTCTGGACGCCGTTCGTCGAGTTCATGGGCCATGTCTCGCGGTCCGGTTTCCTGTCGCAGCGGCGGCTGGATCAGCTGCTGATCGGCGACACCCCGGAGCAAGTCATTAATTTGCTGGACGAAGCCGCCGCGCGCGCTACCCAAGGCATCGTCTGGTAGGCCAGGCCGGGGGAGGGCCAGCGTTTTCATGAACCAATTGTTTGGCTTGATCGGCATTGCCGTGATCCTCGGCATTGCCTGGCTGCTATCGGCCAACCGCAAGGCGATCCGCCTGCGAGTCGTCGCCGCCGCCTTCGCGCTGCAGGCGGGAATTGCCGTGCTGGTGATCTACACGCCATGGGGCCGGGCGGCGATCCAGGGCATGTCGAACGGGGTCGCCAATCTGCTCGGCTATGCCGGCCAGGGCACCGAGTTCCTGTTCGGGCCGACCGCCAGCAACCCGCTCGCCAACACCTTCGCCATCGCCGCTCTGCCGGTGATCATCTTCTTCGCGTCGCTAATCGCCATCCTCTATCATCTCGGCATCATGCAGCGGGTGGTGCGCTGGGTCGGCGGCGGCATCGGCTGGGTGACCGGCATCAGCCGCGTCGAATCGCTGAGCGCGGCCGCCAACATTTTCGTCGGCCAATCGGAATCGCCGCTGACCATCCGCCCCTACATCGCGGCGCTGACCCCGCCGCAATTGTTTACCGTGATGACGGTCGGCATGGCCGGGGTCGCCGGCACCATCCTCGCCGCTTACGCCAGCCTTTTGGGCGCCCAATATCTGCCTTACCTGCTCGCTGCCGCCTTCATGTCGGCGCCGGGCGGCGTGCTGATGGCGAAGATGCTGATGCCCGACGATCTGCCGGGGCCGGACGAGCTGCCGCTGGAGGGTGGCGCCATGGCGGACGACCAGATCGACGTCTCCGAGACGTTCGAGCCGGGCGAGCAGCCGGCCAATATCATCATGGCGGCCGCCCAGGGTGCGCAGACCGGCGTCAAGCTCGCCGTCGCGGTCGGGGCGATGGTGCTGGCGTTCGTCGCTTTGGTGGCACTCGCCAACGGCGTGCTCGGCGGCATCGGCGGCTGGTTCGGCCAGCCGAACCTCAGCTTCCAGATGCTGGTCGGCTACGTCTTCCAGCCGATCATGTATTTGATCGGCATTCCCTGGACCGAAGCCGGCACCGCCGGCGGGCTGTTCGGGACCAAGGTGGTGCTGAACGAGTTCATCGCCTTCATCGACCTCGGCAATGCTCAGGGCGTCGCCGCCGGGCTTAGCGACCGCACCCGCGCCATCGTCACCTTCGCCTTGTGCGGTTTCGCCAATTTCAGCTCGATCGCCATCCAGATGGCGGTGACCGGCGGCCTCGCCCCCAACCAAAGGCCGGTGATCGCCAGGCTCGGCTTGCGTGCGCTGCTGGCGGGCAGCCTCGCCAATTTGATGAGCGCGGCGCTGGCGGGATTGATGATTCCCGCTTAAATCAGCGCCATGGACACCATCGCCGCCGATCATATCGCTTCGGTCAGCCTCAACGAGGCCGACCGCGACCCCGAGGGCTTTGCCCAGAAGCTGGGCAAGAGCTTCGAGGAATATGGCTTCGCCATCATCGCCGATCACGGCATTCCCGACGAATTGATTCAGCGCGCCGAGGCCAAGTCCAAGGCCTTCTTCGCCTTGCCGGAGGAGGTGAAACGCCAATATCATATCGCGGGCCAGGGCGGGGCGCGCGGCTACACGCCGTTCGGGATCGAGACCGCCAAGGGCTACAGCGCCCATGACTTGAAGGAATTCTGGCACGTCGGCCGCGACCTGCCGGCCGGGCACCCGTTCCGCGGCCACATGCCGGACAATGTCTGGCCGGCCGAGGTCGACAGCTTCAAGGACACTTTCCAGGAGCTGTACGCGACGTTCGATCGCACCGGGCTCAAGGTGCTGAAAGCGATCGCCCGCTTCCTCAAGCTCGACGAGGATTATTTCACCGACACCGTCCGCGACGGCAATTCGGTGATGCGGCTGCTCCACTATCCAGCGCAAAGCGAGCCGACCGGCGAGCATATCCGCGCCGGCGCCCATGAGGACATCAACACCATCACCTTGCTGCTCGGCGCCGAGGAGGCGGGGCTGGAGCTCAAGACCCGCGACGGGCGCTGGATCCCGGTCAGCCCCAAACCGGGCGAGCTGGTGATCAACATCGGCGACATGTTGCAGCGGCTGACCAATGGCCATTTGCGCTCGACCAGCCACCGGGTGGTCAACCCGACCCCCGACCGGGCGAGCCATGCGCGTTACTCGATGCCCTTCTTCCTCCACTTCCGCTCGGACTTCCTGATCGAAGCGCTGCCGGGGACGGTGCCGACGGGCGAGGAGCCGAGATGGGAGCCGATCACCGCCGACGGCTACCTCCAGGAGCGGCTGCGCGAAATCAAGCTGAAGTAGGCTGAAACAGCGGTTTCATTTTCAGTTCATGGGCGCGAAGCTAATCGCAACCCCATGACAAAACTGCCTTTCCTTGGGCTGGCGGGACTGCTGCTCGCAACTTCGGCGAGCGCCGACCCGCGCGAGACCAGCCCTAACGACAAGTCCTGCGACAACCCCTCGCTGCCGACGATGACGGTGCGCATCACCGGCCTCAAGAACGGCAGCGGCAAGGTCCGGGTCCAGGCCTATGGCCCGGGCGGCGCCGGCTTCCTCGACAAGGGCAAGTGGGTGCGGCGGGTCGATTACCCGCTGAACGGGCGTCGCTCGGTCGAGGTCTGCGTGCCGCTGCCCCGGGCCGGCCAATATGCCTTCGTCGTCCGCCATGACGCCAACGCCAACCGCAAGTCGGACTGGAACGACGGCGGCGGGTTCTCGCGCAACCCGAAGCTGTCGCTGATGGGCAAGCCGAGCTTCGGCCAGACGGCGGTGGCCGTGCCCAAGGGCGCCGCGAATACCCATGTCGTCATGAACTACCGCCAGGGCCTGGCGGTCAAACCGCTCGGCTAGCCGGCGTCGGCCAGGTTCGCCGGCCCGAAACCGTGCGGGATCAGCGCCGAAATCCGGTGCCGCTCGATGTGGCTACCGTCGCCATTGGCGCACAGGATCTCGATATCGCCGCCGGCCAATTGCGCCGCCTCGAGGATCGCCTGGCGGCAGCCGCCGCATGGCGTGCAAACCACGTCACCCGCCAGCGCCGCTCCCGAGCCGTCGCCGCCGGCCACCGCGATGCGCGCGACCTTGTCGAGGCCGAAGGCATGCTGGGCGGCGGTGAGAGCGCTCTGCTCGGCGCACAGGCCGAGCCGGTAGCAGGCGTTCTCCATATTGGCGCCGGTGACGAGCTCGCCATCGACGGACTCGATCGCGCAGCCGACCGAGAAGCCCGAGTAGGGCGCGTAGGCGTGCAGGGCGGCGTCGCGGGCCTTTTCGATGAGTTCGCTGTCGTTCATGGAGCGAGCATAAGGGCGCTGGGCGCCCAAGCGAAGGAAAAGTGATGCGCTTGAGACTTGCGGCTTTGTCGATCCTTATTCTCTCAGCCTGCACGACCGTCCAGCGGCCAGTCCAGCCGGCGGCGCCGATCGAGGTCCAGATTCTCGCCTTCAACGATTTCCACGGCAATCTCGAGACGCCGGCGCCGGTCGAAGTGACCGAGGCCGACGGCAGCAAGCGCAAGATCGTCACCGGCGGGGCGGCCAACCTCGCCGGGGCCTTGGCCGGGGCGCGGGCGGGCCATCCCTATAGCGTCACGGTGTCGGCCGGCGACACCATCGGTGCCTCACCGCTGGTCTCGGCCCATTATCTCGACGAACCGACCATCCAGGCGATGAATTTGCTCGGCCTCGAGTTCAATTCTGTCGGCAACCACGAGTTCGATCGCGGGACCGACGAACTAAAGCGGATGCAGGCCGGCGGCTGCGCGCAATATACCCGCCGGGTCCCCTGTGCGGTCGAGCCGTTTCGCGGCGCCAGCTTCCGCTACCTCGCCGCGAACGTCGTCCAGGCCGACGGATCGACGATCTTCCCGGCGACGGCGCTGAAGCGGTTCGAGACGTCCGCCGGCCCGATCACCATCGGCTTCATCGGCATGACTCTGGAAGGCACCGGCAACATCGTGACCCCATCGGGGGTCAAGGGCCTGACCTTTGCCGACGAGGCGACGACCGCCAATGCGCTGGTGCCCAAGCTCAAGGCCGACGGGGCGGATGCGATCGTCCTTCTCATCCACCAGGGCGGGCGCACGCCGCAGTTTACCACCGGCAACGGCTGCGTCCAGTTCGCCGGGGAGATCGTGCCGATTCTGGCGAAGCTCGACCCGGCGATCACCACGGTTGTCTCGGGCCACACCCACTGGGCCTATATCTGCCGCGAGACGCCCCAGGCCGGCGCCGGGCGGCTGCTCACCAGCGCCGGCAAATACGGTTATTTCGTCACGGACCTCAGGCTCGGTTTCGATGCTGCGACCCACCGGCTGGTGAGCCAGGATGCACGCAACTTCGTCGTCGGCAATGGCGAGCGCGGCGAAGATGCGGCCGAGAAAGCGCTGGTCGGGCGCTATGCCGCTGCGGTTGCGCCGGTCGCCAGCCGGGTCATCGGTCGACTGGCCGCGCCGGCGCCGAACGACGTCGACGATTTCGAGAGCCCGGCGGCGGACCTCGTCGCCGATTCGATGCTCGCCGCGACACGCGCGCCGGAGAACGGCGGCGCCCAGCTGGCGCTGGTCAATGCGACCGGGGTCCGGGTCAGCCTGCCGGCCGGCGACATCCGATATGCCGAGGCATTCGCGATGATGCCCTTCGGCAACAATCTGGTGGTGATGACGCTGACCGGCGAGCAGCTCGAAGGGATTCTCGATCAGCAGTACCGCACCGATCTCAAGACTCCCGGCTCCAAGCCGAGGGCGCTCGCGACGTCGGCCGGGTTCACCTACGCGGTCGACATGACCAGGCCGGCGGGCGATCGGGTGTCGGACGTGCGACTGAACCGCAAGCCGATCGACCCCGCCGGCCGCTACCGGGTGGTGACCAACAACTACCTCGCCTCGGGCGGCGATGACCTCGGCGGCTTCACCGCGGGGACCGAGATCACCGACAAGGGCATCGTCGACCTCGACGCGCTGGTGGCGTGGATTGCGCCCGGGCGGACCCCGCCGCCCAGCGACCGAATCCGGCTGGTTCGGCCCTAGCGGAACGGCGGTTCGTCGAAGCTCCTCAATTTGCGGCTGTGGAGGTCGTCGCCCTCGCGCTTCAACAGCTGCAGGGTTTCGATACCGATGCGCAAATGCTGGCTGATCGCCCGTTCGTAAAAGGCATTGGCCTGGCCCGGCAGCTTCAATTCGCCATGTAGCGGCTTGTCGGAGACGCAGAGCAGAGTCCCGTAGGGTACCCGAAAGCGATAGCCCTGGGCGGCGACGGTCGCCGATTCCATGTCGATCCCGACCGCCCGGCTCTGGTTGAAGCGCAAGGCGCTCAAAGTGTAGCGCAGCTCCCAATTGCGGTCGTCGGTGGTGACGACGGTGCCGGTACGAAGCCGTTTTTTGACGCTGTCCTCGTCCTCGCCGGTGACCATCACCGTCGCCTCGAACAAAGCCTTCTGCACCTCAGCGATGGCGGGCAGCGGGATTTCGGGCGGCAGGATGTCGTCCATGACATGATCGTCGCGCAGATAAGCGTGGGCGAGGACATAGTCGCCGATCGTCTGGCTGGGGCGAAGGCCGCCGCAATGGCCGATCATCAGCCAGGCTTCGGGGCGGAGCACGGCGATATGGTCGCAGATGGTCTTGGCGTTCGACGGCCCGACGCCGATGTTGACCAAAGTGATGCCGTCGCCGTCGGCGGTGATCAGATGATAGGCCGGCATCTGGTGGCGGCGCCAGACGCCGGCGGCGATTTGCGCCTCGGCATCGGCGAGCCCGCCCGATTCATAATAGCCGCCGGGGACCGAAAAACCGGTGAACGGGCTGTCGGGCTGGCGCAGCGCGTCGATGGCGAAACGGACGAACTCGTCGACATAGCGGACATAGTTGGTGAACAGGACGAACTGCTGGAAATGCTCGGGCGGGGTGCCGGTGTAGTGTCTGAGCCGCGCCAGGCTGAAGTCGGTGCGCGGGCCGTCGAACGGGGCGAGCGGGCGCACCCCGCGCGAATGGTCGAAGACGCCGTCGGCGATCTCGTCGCCGATGTGGACCAGCTCGGTCGACGGGAACCAGCGTGACAATTCGGCGGTGCTCATGCCGCCCAGCTCGAGCTCCGCGCCGTCGATGACATAGGGGTAGCTGATTTCGCTGGCCGAGCGGCCGGCGGTGACCTCGACGCCGTAGTCGCGGATGAGGTGGCTGAGCTGCTCGGTCAGATAGGCGCGGAACAGGCGCGGGCGGGCGATTGAGCTGGTGTAGGTGCCCGGCTGGTTCAACCGTGCGAAGGCGCGCTGCAAGGGCGGCGGCGCGCCCTCCGGCTCATAGGCGATGCGCAGCTCAGGGTAAGCGAAAGCGCCGACGTCGCGGGCCTTGCGGTCAGGGCGGACCCCGTCGCGGGCGTAGGCGTTGAGGGCGGCGCGGAGATTGGCGACCGAGCTGTCGTAAATCGCCTCCAGCTCGTCGAGGAGGGCCGGGATCTGGTCAATCGCTGTCATGCGGGAACGGATTGGCCGGACTGAGGAGTGGATGCAAGCGAGCGCTTGATTCAATAAGCAGGCTTATTATATGCGCGGCCATGGAAACTTTGCCATTTGAAATTGGCGAGACCGCGCACGCCTTGCGCCGGGCGTTCGACCGCCGGGCGGCGACGCTGGGCGTCACCCGCGCCCAGTGGAAAGTGCTGTTCCGGCTCAGCCGCCAGCCCGGCCTGCGCCAGATCGAGCTCGCCGACATCCTCGATGTCGAGCCGATCACCCTGAGCCGGATCATCGACCGGCTCTCGGAAGCCGGACTGGTCGAGCGCCGCACCGATCCGGCCGACCGCCGCGCCTGGCGGCTGGAGGTGACCGCCAAGGCGCAGCCGTTGATCGCCAAGCTACGCACGCTCGCCGAGGAATTGATGGACGAGGCGTTCGCCGGCCTCAGCAACGAGGAGCTGGAGTTGATGCGGGCCAAGCTGAGCAAAATCCGCGAAAATATCGCGGCGGCCAACCCGTCGACCAGGATGATCGCATGAACAAGATGCAGCCAGTGACGGCCGACGAGCCGACCGCCGAGCCCGGCACCAAGCCGAAGCGCAAGCGCGTCCGTAAGCGGACCCGCTGGGGGATCATGTTAGCGGTGCCGATCGCGCTGCTGGCGATCGGCCTCTACTGGTGGCTGGCGAGCGGCGGCGCGGTCGAAACCGACAATGCCGCCGTCAAGCAGGACATCGTTTCCGTCAGCGCCCAGCTGAACGGGCCGATCGTCGCGGTCGCGGTCAAGAATGGCGACCAGGTCAATCGCGGCGATTTGCTGTTCCGCCTCGACCCGGCGCCGTTCGCGGTGGCGCTGGAGGAAGCCGAGGCGCGGCTCGCGGCCGCCAAATTGCAGACGACGCAATTGCGCACCCAGGCCGCCGGCACCGGCGCCGACATCACCGGCGCCGCCGCCGACCTCGAAATCCAGCGGCGGGCGCTGTCGCGCCAGGCGGCTTTGCTCAAGCGCGGCTTCACCACCCGCGCAGATTATGACGACGCCGCCGCCGAGGTCCACAAGGCCGAGACCGCGCTCGCCGATGCCCGCGCCCGCTCGGCCAACGCCGGGGCGGCGCTGGCGCCGGGCGAGCAGCCGTCGGTCGCCCAGGCGCAGGCGGCGGTCGACAAGGCGCGGCTCGATTTGTCGCGCACCACCATCCGCGCGCCGATGGACGGCATCGTCGCCAATGCCGATCGGCTGCAGGTCGGGCAGATGGCGGCGGTCGGCCTTGGCATGATGTCGCTGGTCCACGGCCGCGACGCCTGGGTCGAGGCCAATTTCAAGGAGAAGGACGTCGGCCGCATCGTCCCCGGGCAAAAGGCGAAAATCAAGATCGATGCTTATCCGGGAATGACGTTCCAAGCCCATGTCCAGAGCGTCGGCGCCGGCACCGGCAGCGAGTTCGCCATCCTCCCCGCCCAGAACGCCAACGGCAATTGGGTGAAGGTGACCCAGCGCGTGCCGATCCGCATCGCCTTCGACGGCCACCCGGCCAAGCCGCTGATCGCCGGACTGTCGGCGACCGCGACCGTTTACATCGACGACTAATGGCAAGCAGCCCGCAGTCCGTTGCCAGCCACCCGCTGCCGACGGCGGAGCGGGTCGTCGTCACCATCGGGGTGATGATGGCGGTGCTGCTGCAGGTGCTCGACACGACCATCGCCAACGTCGCCTTGCCGCACATGCAGGCGAGCCTCAGCGCCACCCAGGAAAGCATCAACTGGGTGTTGACCAGCTACATCGTCGCCTCGGCCATCGCTTTGCCGATCAGCGGCTGGCTGGCCGACCGAATCGAGCGCAAGCGGCTGCTGCTGATCTCGGTGGTCGGCTTCACGGTGACCTCGATGCTGTGCGCCTCGGCGGTGTCGCTGAGCGAAATCGTCGTCTTTCGCGCGCTTCAGGGCGTCACCGGCGCCTTCATCGTTCCGCTTGCCCAAGCGACCCTGTTCGACATCAACCCGAGCAGCAAGCACGGCCAGGCGATGGCTTTGTTCGGCGGCGGCATCATGATCGGCCCGATCCTCGGGCCGGTGCTCGGCGGCTGGCTGACCGACAATTACAATTGGCGCTGGGTGTTCCTGG
>DAIPLM010000033.1:0-11099 GCA_036769205.1 Sphingomicrobium sp. | reverse complement strand
CGTCCTGTGTTGCCTCGATGGCGTCCCACAGCCGCTCTCCTCCCACGGTGTCCAGAACAAGGTGAATGCGCTGGGCTTCGACGCCGTTGTGGACCGCGTGGTTCTGGAATGTGTCGAATACCCAGCACTCCCCGGCCGCCATATTCACGGTTCTGCCGGCGCACGTGAATGCGACTTCAGGGTTCGTGACAATGGGGATGTGCACGCGCACGTGCGTGCGCCAATAATAGTTGATATCGACATGTTCCGGTACGTCGGCGCCCGGACCCAGGCCCATCAACCGGCTTCTCCCCCAGACGCAGTCGAGCGACGCCATGACTTCCATCATGTAGCTGCACCGCCCGAGGTAAGAGGTCATCCCCATTGGCCCCGCGAACTCCCCGGTAATCTGGCCCCCGGGGCTGACCAACGGCACATATTCATTGCCCGCGAACCTTTGCGGATGGGGAACCCAAGCTTCGGAAGGCAAGGCACCCACTTCGGCTGCCAGGGTCTCGGCGCAGAAATGCACCGGAAGCTTGATCAAAGCCTGCTTCAATTGCACGGGTCGAGGATCCTCGTCTCGCTGTTCACGCCACCGGTTCAGTCATGCGGCGCGTCAGGACGCGAATCAAGCGGACCTCTCAGGCCGTCTCGGCCTCGGCCGGCTTCTCGACCGTTGCCAACGGGGCGACCGCGGGTCCGTTCAGCACCCTGCCGTCGGTGGCGAACTGCGAGCCGTGGCACGGGCAATCCCAGCATCGCTCGAGCCCGTTCCAGTGAACGATGCAGCCCAAGTGGGTGCAGACCACCGAGCGCTCGATCAGCTTGACCTCGTCGTCGCGAAAGGCGGCGATTTTCTTCAGGCCCCGGCGCAGGATCGCACCCTCGCCCGGCTTGATCTCGTCGGCCGAAGAGACTTCGTCCGGAGTCGCATATTCGGCGAAATTGGCGACCAAGCTGCCGACCACCACCAGGTCGCAGGTCGCCGCGCCGGTCAGCGGCGCCGCCACCAGTGCGGGCATCGCCTCCAGCCACGGGCTGCGGCTGGCTCGTCGGATGCGTTCATCGGCGGCCTCCTTAGAGGGGCGCGTCCTCCATCGTCACGAGCTTGGGCGCCGGCAGCCCATTGGCCTCGATCTCGGCCTTCAGCTGCTCTTTGCGCGCCGCCAGTTCCTCGCCCAGCGCATCCATGTCGAGCCCGGCCTTGCGCGCTTGCGAAAACAGCCCCTCGAGCCGCTTTTCCTCCTCCTGGACATGATGTTCGATCTGCTCCTGGAGCACGGCCACCTTGGAGTCGTAGAATTCGTCGCTCGGTTCGCCGGCGATGATCTCGGCGATCAGCATCTTGGCGCTGTCATGCTCGACGTAGGCCTCCTTCAATAAATCCTCGTCGACCTTGCCCTCGCAGGCCGGATAGAAAATCTCTTCCTCGATCTCGGCGTGGATCGACAGCTCGGTGCAGATTTGCGTCGCCAGCTTCTGCTTGCGGCCGTCGCCGCTCGCTTTCTCATATTGCGCGAACAAGTCCTCGACCTCGCGATGGTCCTGCTTGAGCAGGGCAACCGCGTCCTTCTTTTGTGCTTCCGCCATGTTCGTGCTCCTCGATTTCGTTGCCCGCCAACAACGAGGCCGCACGACGTCCGTTCCGCGCGCCGTTGCGCGCCCTAGCCGTTGACGACGGTCCCGCCGTTCGGGTGCAGCACCTGGCCGGTCATGTAGCTCGAATCCTCGCAGGCCAGGAACAGGAAGCTCGGCGCCACTTCATTGGGCTGACCGGGCCGCTGCATCGGTGTGTCCTTGCCGAATTCCTTCATCTCCTCCGGCGGCTGGCCACCTCTGGGGTTGAGCGGGGTCCAGATCGGCCCTGGGGCGACGCCGTTGACGCGAATGCCGTCCTTGACGAGATTCTGCGACAGCGACCGGGTGAAAGCGGTGATGGCGCCCTTGGTGGCGCTATAATCGAGCAGATCCTCCGACCCCTTGTACGAAGTGATCGATGTGCAGTTGATGATGGCGGCACCATTCTTGAGGTGCGTCAGTGCCGCCTGCGTCAGATAGAACATCGAAAAGATGTTGGTCTGGAAGGTTCGGCGCAGCTGATCGTCGGTGATGTCGCGGATGTCCTCGTCGGCATGCTGCTCGCCGGCATTGTTGACGAGAATGTCGAGCCCGCCGAGCTCCTTCACCACCTGCGCCACCGCTTGGTCGCAGAACGCCTTGTCGCCGAGGTCGCCGGCAATCGCGATCGCCTTGCCGCCTTCCTGCTCGACGATGCTCTTGGTCTTGGCGGCGTCGTCATGCTCGCACAGATAGACGATGGCGACGTCGGCGCCTTCGCGGGCGAACAGAGCGGCGACGGCGCGGCCGATGCCGCTGTCGGCGCCGGTGACCAGCGCCACCTTGCCCTTGAGGCGGTCCGATCCCTTGAACCGCGGCTCCCAGTCGGGCTTGGGCTCGAGCCGGCTTTCATGCCCGGGCAGGGCATCCTCGTGGATCATCGGCGCGAGCGTGTCCTGGTCCTGGGTCATGGCGATAGCTCCTTGGCCTCAAAACCCCCGAGCCCTTTCCAGCGTTCCTTTTAGCGGCGACGCTTGCCCTCGCCGTCGCCGGACGACGCCATCTCCGCCGGCTCGGGCGTCGGCGACCCGCCTTTGTCGATCTCCATCCAGTCGCGAAACGGCAGATGGTAGAGCATGTCCATGACTTCGAACTCCAGCCCGCCGGGCTGGCTGGTGTTGCTGTTCCACAAGGCGACGACGCCGCTTTTCAGCTTGGGGTCGAACAGGATCAGCGAGCGATAGCCGTTCACCCCGCCGCGATGGCCGACAATGTGGTGGCCGGCATATTCGTAGCTGCGCCAGCCATAGCCGTAATAAGGATCTTTGACCCGCTCCGCGAACTTGCGCAACCGGCCGCGCTCGCCAGGCGTCGAGACCAACGGCGCGTGGATGGTGTCGAGCACTTTGGCACTGATCACGTCGGGCATCTCGCCCATCTGCGCGATCATCCACAAAGTCATGTCCTTGATGTTGCTGTTGACGCCGCCCGCCGCCGGCACCCGGTAATAAGCGTCGCTGACCTCTAGCGGCCGGCGGCCGACGCTGTGCGGCCGCGCCCAGCTTTTCGAGCGCTGTAGGCCCTCGCGGGTCAGGCTGGCCGAGGTCATGCCGATCGGCGCGAACAACAAGTCGCGGACCGATTGCTGGTAGGATTCGCCGGTCGCCCCGGCGATCACCTCGCTGGTCGTGTCATAGGCGATGTTCTGGTAGCTCCAGCAGCTGTGCGGCGGGCACAGCGACGTTAATGTGCCGAGCGCCTGGCGAATAAGGCGCGGGTCCTCGCCGGCTTCGAGCTTGTCGTCCCAGGCGTTGCGGTAAATGCCAAGGCGATGGCTGAGGACGTCGCCGAGCGTCGCCATTCGCTCATTCCCCGCCGGCAGGCGCAGGCTGGTGTGATAATTGGCGATTGGCGCGTCGAGGTCGAGCTTGCCCTGATCGGCCAGCTTGGCCGCCAAAGTCGCGGCGACGCCCTTGGATACCGACGCCCAGCGGAACACCGTCCGCGGGGTCACCGGCTCGCCCGAGCCCTCCACCGTCTCGCCATAACCGTGGAGGAAAGTGATGCGGCCGTTCTCGACGACCCCGACCGCCAGTCCGACCACGGTCGGCTTTTCGGCCAGCTGCTTCAGCCGCGCATCGAGCCGCGCATAATCGACGTCGCGCCGGGCGGCCGGCGACAGGCTGGCCAGACGCAGGTTGGCGGCGGCGGGCGTTTCGAAAGCCGGTTTGGCTGGTGCGCCGCCATCGACCGTGGCGGCGACCGCAAGGGCCCCGAGCACCAGGCCGAATCCGGCCAGCCCGATTGCGAATTGTCGTTCCAAATCCTAGCCTTCCTCCCCGCCTCGGGCGGTGTGGACAGTGGCGAGCGATGGCTCAATTGGCAACGGCGCTTCCTGCGGCGAAGCGACGCCGAGCCACGACGAATGACTCTCAGCCAGGGTCCAGACCCACAGCCGACAATGGTCGGGATCGTCCGGAGAAGGTCGCTGGCAAGGAGGGCGGCGCCGGCCGGGCTGGTGGCCCCGGACAAGCCGGCCGACGCTGCCGGCGGCCTTCTCCGGACGACCGCTTCGCGGCGGGCGGCTTTTGGCTCAGGGCGGCGTCCCTCGTCGGTCACGATGCGCCAAGCATCGCTTCCTCCTCGCTCCTTGCCATGAGCCAAAATCCGCTCCGTCACGGCCGTTGCCGACTGAGGGTCTGAACCCTAGCGTTCCTTTGCGCGGTGACTTAAGAGCGCCCGAGCGAAAGGGGAGCCGATGCAATTCCTGCGGACCCTGTTCTGGGTGGTGATCGCCGCCTTCGTCGCCATCATCGCCAGCGAGAACTGGCGCGACGTCACCCTCGACCTGTGGGGCAACCTCCAGGCCGACATCAAGATTCCAGTGCTGCTGATCCTCACCTTTCTGCTCGGTTTCCTGCCGACCTGGCTGGTGATGCGCGGCAAGCTGTGGCGGTTGAAGCGCCGGCTGGCGGCCGAGGAACCGACGCCAGTGCCGGCGGTGCCGGCCGCGCCGGAGACGCCGGCGATCTCGCCCGCCGAAGACGGATTATGAGCAGCCCGGTCTATGTGGCCATCGACACCCCCGACCTCGCCGTGGCCACCACCATGGCCAAGGCGGTGCAGCGCCATGCCGGCGGCCTCAAGCTCGGCCTCGAATTCTTCGCTGCTAACGGCCCGGCGGGGGTGGGAGAGATGGCCCACCTCGGGCTGCCTTTGTTCCTCGACTTAAAGCTGCATGACATTCCCAACACCGTCGCCAAGGCGATCCAGGCGCTGCGCCCGCTCGATCCGGCGGTGCTGACCGTCCACGCCGCCGGCGGCCGGGCGATGCTCGAGGAAGCCAAGGCGGCGGCGCCGGCGGGGACCAAGGTCGTCGCCGTCACCGTCCTCACCAGCCTCGACGAGAGCGACCTCGCCGCCGCCGGCGTCAGTGGCAGCCCCCACGACCAGGTCGAGCGCCTCGCCGCTTTGGCCCGCTCGGCCGGGCTCGACGGCATCGTCTGCTCCGGCAATGAAGTACAGGCGGCGCGCAAGGCGTGGAGCAGCGGCTTCTTCGTCGTTCCCGGCATCCGGCCGGCCGAAGGCGACAGCGGCGACCAGAAGCGGGTGATGACCCCGCGCGCGGCGATCGACGCCGGCGCCTCGATGCTGGTCATCGGCCGACCGATCACCGGCGCCGCCGATCCGGCCGAGGCGCTGCGCGCCATCGCCGCGACATTGTAGACAAGAACAGCCCGAGGGCGATACCCGCCCGCCGAATATGTAAGGACGTTTCCCATGAGTTGGCTGAGCCGGGTCCGCAGCGGCATCCCCTTCCTCCCCAAGCGCCAGAGCGCCGACAACCTCTGGCACAAATGCCGCAAGTGCGAGTCGATGGTCTTCACCAAGGAATGGGAGGACAACCTCTTCGTCTGCCCGCGCTGCGACCATCATGACCGCATCGGCCCCAAGGCGCGCTTCGAGCAAGTCTTCGACGACGGCAAGCATGAGGTGCTGCCCTCGCCCGGCGTCCGCGAGGACCCGCTGCGCTTCCGCGATACCAAGCGCTACACCGACCGGCTGAAGGCGGCGCGCTCGGCGACCGACGAGCAGGACGCCTTGATCAACGCCAAGGGCAAGATCGGCCGCCGAAAGGCGGTCGTCGGCATCCAGGATTTCGCCTTCATGGGCGGCTCGATGGGGGTCGCGGTCGGCGCCGCCCTCGTCGCCGGGGTGCGCGCGGCGATCGCCGACCGCGTCCCCTACATCCTGTTCACCGCCGCCGGCGGCGCCCGCATGCAGGAGGGCATCTTGTCCTTGATGCAGATGCCGCGGACGACCGTCGCTTTGGCCGAGTTGAGGGAGGCCGGCCTGCCCTACATCGTCGTCCTCACCGACCCGACGACCGGCGGAGTCACCGCCTCCTACGCCATGCTCGGCGACGTCCAGATCGCCGAGCCCGACGCTTTGATCGGTTTCGCCGGCCAGCGGGTGATCGAGCAGACCATCCGCGAGAAATTGCCCGAAGGCTTCCAGCGCGCCGAATATCTGCTCGACCATGGCATCATCGACATGGTCGTCCGCCGCCACGAGTTGAAGGAGCGACTGGCGGCGCTGATCGACTTTCTCGGGCCCGACAGGAAAGCCGGGAGGAAAGCCGCCTAGGTGGGCGATTTCGCGCGCTCGGCCGACCCCGCGGTCCAGGCCGAGCTCGATTTGCTGTCCAAGCTGTCGCCGGCCGGCGATCGCCTCGGGCTCGATCGCATCGGCCGGCTGCTCGACCGCCTCGGCCAGCCGCAGGACCAACTGCCGCCGGTGCTCCATGTCGCCGGCACCAACGGCAAGGGCTCCGCCTGCGCCTTCCTGCGCGCCGCGCTCGAGGCCGCCGGCCATTCTGTCCATGCCTTCACCAGCCCGCACCTGGTCCGCTTCAACGAGCGCATCCGCGTCGCCGGCCGGCTGATCGAGGACGGCGAGCTGGCGGCTCTCTTGGGCGAAGTCCGCGAGGCGAGCGGCGGCATTGAGCCGAGCTTCTTCGAGGCGACCACCGCCGTCGCCATACTCGCCTTCGCCCGCGCGTCCGCCGACGCCTGCATCCTCGAAGTCGGGCTCGGCGGCCGGCTCGACGCCACCAACATCGTCGAGCGGCCACTGGTCACCGGCATCGCCAGCCTCGGTCTCGACCACCAGCAATTCCTTGGGCGGCGCATGATCGACATCGCCGCTGAAAAAGTCGGCATCGCCAAACCGACCGTGCCGCTGGTCACCCAGCTCTACCCCGAGCCGGTCGCCGCCTGCATCGGCGCCATCGCCCGCCAAGTCGGTGCGCCCTGGTTGCCGCGCGGCGGCGCCTGGGACGCCATCGTCCGCCAGGACAGGCTCCACTATCACGACGAACAGGGCGAGTTGGCGCTGCCGGTGCCGCGCCTGCCCGGTCGCCACCAGGCGCTCAATGCCGCCCTCGCCGTCGCCATGCTCCGTCACCAGCCGGCGCTGAAGGTGCCGGCGGCGGCGCTGGGCGCGGCGATGGGCTGGGCCGACTGGCCGGCGCGGCTGCAGAAGCTCGGCCCCGGTCCGCTGACGGCGCTGCTGCCGGCCGGCGGCGAGCTGTGGGTGGATGGCGGCCATAACCCGTCCGCCGCCCGGCTGGTCGCCGATTATGTCCGCCACCACTGGCTCGATGGCCGGCCACTGCATCTGTTGTTCGCCAACCTGACGTCGAAGGACGCCGCCGGCACGCTGAAGCCGTTCGCCGGGGCCGCCGATGTCGTCCACACTTTGCCGATCACCGGCCACGAATGCCGCGACCCCGCCGAGCTCGCCGCCATGGCCCGGAGCATGGGCTTCATGGCCGAGCCGCGCGAGACCATAGGCCAGGCGCTGGCGGCGATCCGCGGCCCGGCGCGGGTGCTGGCCTTCGGCTCGCTCTACCTCGCCGGCGAGGCGCTGGCGGCCAACGGGACAATTCCCGACTAGGTCTTCGCCGACCCCTCGCCCTCGGTGCCGGCGGTGCCGATCGAGCTGTCGACCATGCCATTGCGGATCATCCACCAAAACAACAGGATGCCCGGCACCGCCGCCAGTGTCGTCAGCAAGTAGAAGTTCACATAGCCCATGGCGTCGATCAGGGCGCCGGCGGTGGTCCCAGTCAGCACCCGCCCGACGACACTCGCGGCGGCCGAGATCAGCGCATACTGGGCGGCGGTGAAGCGGAGGTCGCAAAGCGCCGAGAAGTAAGCGACGACGCAGACCCCGCCGATGCCGCTGGCGATATTCTCGAAGCCGATGGCCCCGGCCATGCCGAGGTTGCTGTGGCCCGAGCCGGCAAGAAGCGCGAAGCTGAAATTGCTGACCGCCATCAAGATCAAGCTGACCATCACCGATCGCTTCATGCCCATTTGCGCGTAGAGCACGCCGCCGATGAAGATGCCGATCAGATAGGCCCAGAAGCCGACGCCGACGTCCCACAAGGCAATCTCGTTGTTGGAAAAGCCGAGGTCGTCGAACAGCAAGCGGAAGGTGAGGTTGGCCAGGGTGTCGCCGATCTTGTGGAGCAGGATGAACAGCAGAACCAGCAACGCGCCCTTGCGCTGGAAGAATTCGACGAACGGCTTCCACACAGCGGCGACGGCGCGGGCGACCCCCTTGCGCTCGGCCGGCTCGCGGTGGCGCTCGGGCTCGCCGAGGATCAGCGCCGTCAGCATGGCCGGCAGGGCCAAACCGGCGCAGGCGAGATAGGCCGCTTCCCAGCCGGAGCTGGCGGCGACCACCAGGGCCAACGCGCCGGCCCCGGCCGAGCCGATCCGCCAGCCATATTGGCTCATTCCGGAGCCGACGCCCAATTGCCGCGGCTCGAGATATTCGATGCGGCTGGCGTCGATGACGATGTCGAAGCTGGCGCCGGCGATGCCGACCAGGATGGCGGCGGTGACGACGCCGCCGATGCCGTCGGCCGGGTCGACAAGCGCGAGGTTGGCGACCGCCGCCATCACCAGCACCCCGGTGACCAGCATCCAGCTGACCCGCTGGCCGAGGCGGCCGAGCACCGGCAGCCGGACGCCGTCGATGATCCACGCCCACAGGAACTTCAGATTGTACATCAGGAAGACCAGAGCAAAGGCGGTAATGGTCGCCTTGTCGATGCCGTCCTGCTTCAGCCGCGTCGTCAGCGTCGCGCCGATCATGGCGTAGGGAAAGCCCGACGAGATGCCGAGGAACAAAGCCGCCACCGGCGCCGCCTCGGTATAAGGCCGCACGCCTTCGGGCAGCGCGCTTCGCCAGCCGATCGCCGGAGCTGTTGCTTGTGCCATTGGTGCCCTCCCGTCTGCCGTCACGCTAGCAGCAAATTCGGGCCTGCCTAGGCGGTCACACCTCAATCAATCGAAGATTTAGATACGTGTCGTCGAACCGCGCCAGGCGCTTGAGGCCTTCATAATCCTCGACCCGGGCCCAGCCCTGTGCGACCCGCAGCAGCTTCGCCTCGCGCAGCTCCTTCAGGCAGCGGTTCAAATGGACATGCGTCATGCCGGCAAAATCGCCCAGCTCCTGCTGGTTCATCGGCATCGGGAAGCCCATTTGCGTGGCGAGGCCGACGATGGCGAGGCGCAGCTGCAGCTCGCAAAAGATATGGGCGACCTTGGCGGTGCCGCGCTTGGTTCCCAGCGCCTGGATCCAGGCCGCCTGCAATGCATGCTCGATCGCCGCCTGCAGCCAGAAGACCTTTTGGATCGCCTCGGAGCCGCGGGTCATGGCGACGATGTCCGGATGCGGCAGGCTGCTGACCTCGCATTGGCTGAGGGCGACGATGTCCTGCTCCATCCGGCCGAGGACGACGCCGTGGATGTCGAGCAGGTCGCCGGGGACGGCGACGCCGACGATCTGGCGGGCGCCGGCGCTGTCCCGGCGGGTGCGGGCGGCGAAGCCGCTGATCAGTAAGTGGCAACGGTCGAGCGGCTCGCCGGCGACGACGATCGGCTCGTGGCGGGCATAAGCGCGACGGCTCCAGCCGGCCTCGCGCAGCGCGGCCTCATCCTGCTCGCTCAGCGCCTGCCGGCACCGCAATTTGGCGACGAAACGGTCCATTTTACGCAACACCCTCGCGCGGCCCTTGTTGGAAAGAACTCGCCGCGCGAAGTCGCCTGTCTTGCAGCCCCCGCCGCGATGCGCAAGCGGGCGATTGCACGTCCGCTATGCGAGGGGCCCGAAATCGCGAACGTCCCCGGACGTTCGGATTTCAGGCTGGTGCGGACGGCGGGACTCGAACCCGCACGCCCAATCGGGCAGAAGATTTTAAGTCTCCAGCGTCTACCGGTTCCGCCACGTCCGCACGGACGGCTTACTCCGCCGTGACTTCGCCTAAGTTCAGCCGCTCGCGCATTTCCTTGCCCGGCTTGAAATAGGGCACGCGCTTGGCGTCGACGTCGACCGAGGCGCCGGTGCGCGGGTTGCGGCCGACGCGAGCATCGCGATTGCGGGTCGAGAAGGCGCCGAAGCCGCGCAATTCGACCCGGCCGCCCTTCGACAATTGGTCGGTGATGCTGTCGAACAGAGCCGCGACCACCCCCTCGATCTCGCGCTGGGTGAGGTCGGGAAAATCGCCGCAAAGCTTCTGGACCAGTTCGGAACGGATCATCGCTGTCCCCGCTTTTCTCTCAAGCCCCGCCCCCCGCGGGTGTGGCCATCACCTATCAATCTATTTTGAAAAGGAAAAGGGGCGCGGCCCGGCGGCAGCGCCCCTCCCTTCGACTCGACTTGGGCCGAGCGCTTATTCGCCGTCGGCCGGGGCTTCGGCGGTTTCGGCCGCAGCCTCCGCTTCCGGAGCCTCGTCGGCCGCAGCCTTGTCGGCCTTGGCTTTCTTGGCCTTGGGCTCCGCCTTCGCCTTGGGCTCGGCCTTCTCGGCCTTCTCAGGCTTTTCGGCCTTGGCCTTCTTCGCCTTGGGCTCGGGCTTGTCGGCCTTGACCTCCGGCTCGGCCTTGGCGGCGGCCTGCTTTTCCTTCAGCGCCGCGCCGAGGATGTCGCCGAGGCTGGCGCCGCTGTCGGACGAGCCGTACTGCGCCACCGCCTGCTTTTCCTCGGAGATTTGCAGCGCCTTGATCGAGAAGGTCGGCTTCTTCGAACGATCGAAGCCCGACACCTGGGCGTCGAACTTCTGGCCGACCTGGAAGCGCTCGGGGCGCTGCTCGTCGCGGTCGCGGCCCAAATCGGTGCGCTTGATGAAGCCGGTGACGCCACCGTCGCCGACCTGAACCTCCAGGCCGCCGTCCTTGACCTCGAGGACGGTGACAGTAACCGTCTCGCCGCGGTTGACCCCGGCGCCGCCGCCGGCCGAAGCGCCCTTGGCGACGCCGCCGCGCTCCAATTGCTTCATGCCGAGCGAGATGCGCTCCTTCTCGACATCGACGTCGAGCACGACCGCCTTCACCGTCTCGCCCTTGTGGTGCAGCGCCAGCGCTTCCTCGCCGGTCACGCCCCAGGCGATGTCCGACATGTGGACCATGCCGTCGACATCGCCGTCGAGGCCGACGAACAGGCCGAACTCGGTCGAGTTCTTGACCTCGCCCTCGACTTCGCTGCCGACC
>DAIPLM010000032.1:0-11126 GCA_036769205.1 Sphingomicrobium sp. | reverse complement strand
CTCAGTTCAGCCGCTGCCGGTGCTCGGCGGCGAGCACGCAATCGCCGTGCAGCAACAGCGCGGCGACGCGGACGAACTCCTCGATCTCCGCCAGCGCTTCCTCGTCTTCCTGGTCACCGTCGTCCTGGGGCGTGGCCGCCGCCAGTCGTGCCAGGTCCGCCAGGGCTTCCTGGCCCTCGTCCGACAATGGCGGCTTGCTGCCGGCGGCGAGGCCGAAATCGGCTTTAGCAACGGCTCGATGGGCGTGCTTCCCGCGTCCGCCGCCCAGCAACCGAAGCGGGGCGGGGGCGGCAGCGCTTTTTCCAATCTGAAGCCGGGCATGATCATCATCGTCAAGCAGATGGGCGCCGACAACTATGCCTTGCGCTCGATCCCCGAGGTCGGCGGCGGCTTCATCGCCGAGGAAATTCGCACCGGCCGCATCCTGGCGATGCAGGGCGGCTTCGACGTCGTCGGCTCGTCCTACAACCGGGCAACCCAGGCGCTCCGCCAGCCGGGCTCGGCGTTCAAGCCGATCGTCTATGTGACCGCGCTCGAAAACGGCTTCACCCCCGCCTCGATCGTCGTCGATGCGCCGTTCTGCGTCTGGCAGGGCGCCGGCCTCGGCAACAAATGCTTCCGCAATTTCGACAACCGTTATGCCGGGCCCAAGACCATGCGCTGGGGCGTCGAGCAGTCGCGCAATTTGATGACGGTGCGGACCGCCTCGCAGACCGGCATGCCCAAGGTCATCGCCACCGCCGCCAAGCTCGGCGTCGGCGAGTTCCCCAATTATCTGTCGATCGCGCTCGGCGCCGGCGACACCACGGTCCAGCGGCTGGTCAACGCCTATGCGGTGATCGCCAACCAGGGGCGGGAAGTGCGGCCGACAATCATCGACTATGTCCAGGACCGCAACGGCAAGGTCATCTATCGCACCGACAACCGCTGCCAGATCATGGAAGGCTGCGACGCCGCCGATTGGGATGGCCGCGCCATGCCGCGGCCGCCGCTGCGCAGCCGGCAATTGCTCGACCCGCAGGCCGCCTATCAGATGGTCCACATCATGGAAGGCGTCGTCGAGCGCGGCACCGCCACCATCCTGCGCGATCTCAACCGGCCGCTGTTCGGCAAGACCGGGACGACCTCGGGCCCGACCAACGTCTGGTTCGTCGGCGGCACCCCCGACGTCGTCGCCGGAGTCTATCTCGGCTACGACCAGCCGCGGCCGATGGGGCATGCCGCCCAGGGCGGGCGGATCGCGGCGCCGGTGTTCAAGCAGTTCGCCAAGGTGGCGTTCAAGGACTTGCCGAAGATCCCGTTCGTCGCCCCGGCCGGGATCCGCATGGTCCGCATCGACCGGGTCACCGGCAAGCGCGTGTTCGGCACCTTCCCGACGGTCGAGGACCCCAAGTCTGCGGTGATCTGGGAAGCCTTCCAGCCGGAGACCGAGCCGCGTCGCTCGTTCCGCCGCGAGGACCGCGCGCAAAGCGACGAGCAGAAAGCCGACGAAGCCGCCGGCAAGCGCCCCAAGAAAGCGGTGCAGCCGAGGCCCCGGCCGGAGGATTTCTTGCAAAGGCAGGGCGGCATCTACTAGCGGGCGCAAACGCCAAGCAAGGAAAGCCCAAGACGATGCGCGCCGAAGCGCAAGCCCATGTCGACCGGATCAATGCCGCCACCGCCTTGTTGCGCCGATTCCTCGACTGGGACCGGGCGATGAAGCGGCTCGACGAGCTCAATGCCAAGGTCGAGGATTCGACGCTGTGGGATGACCCCAAGGCGGCGCAGGAGGTCATGCGCGAGCGCCAGCGCCTGGAAGAAGCGATCGGCGCCACCCGCAAGATCGAAAGCGAATTGCAGGACACGGTCGAGCTGATCGCCATGGCCGAGGCGGAAGGCGACGCCGCCTTGGTCGACGACGGCGTCACCGCTCTGTCCGAGCTTGCCGACCGCGCCGACCGCGACAAGGTGGCGGCACTGCTGGCCGGCGAGGCCGACGCCAACAACAGCTATATCGAGGTCAATGCCGGCGCCGGCGGCACCGAGAGCCAGGACTGGGCCGGCATGCTGCAGCGGATGTACACCCGCTGGGCCGAGCGCCACGGCATGAAGGTCGAATTGGTCGACCACCACTCCGGCGAGCAGGCCGGGATCAAGTCGGCGACCATCCTGGTTAAGGGCGACAATGCCTATGGCAATTTGAAGACCGAAAGCGGCGTCCACCGGCTGGTCCGGATCAGCCCGTACGACAGCAATGCCCGTCGTCACACCAGCTTCGCCAGTGTCTGGGTCTATCCGGAGGTCGACGACGACATCGCCATCGACATCAACGAATCCGAATTGCGGATCGACACCTATCGCGCCAGCGGCGCCGGCGGGCAGCACGTCAACACTACCGACAGCGCCGTCCGCATCACCCATTTGCCAACCGGAATCGTCGTCGCCTGCCAGAACCAGCGCAGCCAGCACAAGAACCGCGCCGAGGCGATGAAGCAGTTGAAGGCGCGGCTCTACGAGGCCGAGCTGCAGAAGCGCGAAGTCGAGGCCAATGCCGCCAACGCCAGCAAGACGGATATCGGCTGGGGCCACCAGATCCGCAGCTACGTCCTCCAGCCCTACCAGCTGGTGAAGGATCTGCGGACCGGGGTGACGTCGCCGGCGCCGTCGGACGTGCTCGACGGCGACCTCGACCGGTTCATGGCCGCCGCTCTGTCGCAGCGGGTCACCGGCGAGCGGGTCGAGGTCGAGGATGTCGACTGAGGCGCCGAGCGCAAGGCAAACGGAGCGCAGCGAATGAGCCTTGCGCGAGAGACGGCGAAGCGCGGCCAGCCTTGCGCAGCAAGGACTGACGGCGCGGGATTTACTCCCGCGCCGCGCCCGTCTCGCGCCGGATCTATCCTAATCTTCACCCTCCTCCTCGCCGCCTGCCAACAGACCGCGCCCAAGTCCGATTTCCCCGCCGCCGGCCGCGATGTGGCACCGATCGTCGGCGACAGCTTTTCGACCGAGGACGCCCGCGACCGGGTCGGCGAGGCCGAGGCGGTGATCGCCTTCGCCGGGGTGGCGCCGGGGATGAGCGTCGCCGACATCGGCGCCGGTGAGGGCTATTACACCGTCCGCCTGTCGCGCGTCGTCGGCCCGCGCGGGCGCGTATTGGCCGAGGACATTGTGCCGTCGACCCGCGACCGGCTGGCGCTGCGGGTGCAACGCGAGGGGCTCGACAATATCGCCGTCCGGCTCGGGCTGCCGCAGGACCCGAAGCTGCCGGCGGCGAGCTTTGACCGCATCTTACTGGTCCACATGTATCATGAGGTCGATCGACCCTATGAGTTCCTGTGGAACCTGCGCCACGGGCTCAAGGACGGCGGGCTGGTGGTGGTTGTCGACGCCGACCGGCCGGTCAAGCGCCACGGTACGCCGCCGATGCTGCTCGACTGCGAGTTCGCCAGCGTCGGTCTGGAGCGGGTGAGCGAGGAGGCGCTGGCAGGCACCGACGCGTATATGGCCTTGTTCAAGGCGACGCGGCCGCGGCCGGAGCCGGCGGCGATCGAGCCTTGCAAAATGAAGGGGTGAGAGAGCCGTCACGCGAGTGAATCGCGTGACGTCGGTCCTGCCGATCTCACGCCATGTGCCGCTCGCTCGCAGGCCGTCCGGCTTCCGCCGTCTCTCGCAATGCTGACGCTCGCTGCGCGACCGCTTCGCTATGCTCGGCGGCTACAGCAAGCCCATCTGCCGCATCGAGCGGCACTCGCCGCCCGCCATGACGATATGGTCGAGGATGGCGACGTCCATGGCTTCGCCGACCAGGGCCAGGCGACGGGTGATGCGCTTGTCGGCGGCGCTCGGGCTGGGGTCGCCGCTGGGATGGTTGTGGGCGAGGATCAGCCCCTTGCTGCCGTGGCGGGCGGCGTCGGCGACGATGGCGCCGATCGGCAAATCGGCGCCGTCGGCATGGCCGTCGTGCCGCGTCAAATGGACGCAGCGCGAGTCATCGTCGACATGCGCGACCCACAAATGCTCGCTCGCCGGATCGGCCTCGGCCAGGCAGCCGGCGAAGAAGCGGTGGGCTTGCTCCAGTCCTTTGAGATGCAGCGGGGATTCGGCACGCTGATGGAACATGGCGCGAACCTACGCACGACCCGCGCTATCGTCGCGTCCAATCTAATCCAGATCGGATATCCGTTTCGGATGAAGTAGCGCGATCCGTTCCGGTTCAGCGAGACCAGTTTTCGACGCGGAGGCGCGGGATGTCGCGAAAGTCACGGGGATTCAGCGTGGCGAGTGTTGCGCCGGCGACAATTGCCTGCGCAGCGATCAGTCGGTCGATGATCCGTGGGCGCGAGTAGCCAAGGGCACCAACGATTGCGCTATATTCTTTCGCCTCAGGCTGGCCGAAATCCAATATTTCCATGGTCGCATAGAATTCATCCAGAAGCAGCCTTCGGGTGGGTGCTCCTTCAGGAGCCAGCGGCACGCCGCCTTCAAGCTCCACAACTGACAGAACCGAAAGAAGGGCGATGGCGCCGAGACGCTCTGCGCGTTCCAAAGACGAGGCAATGCCCTCTCGCATCGCAACCGCAACGCTCGTGTCTAGCAGGACCCGCAATTACAATCCGGGTCGCTTCGGGAAAATTATCTTCTGTCGACCGACGCGTGGACCCGGCGGCGGTCCGATCTCGCGCAAACGCGCCACCAGCTCGGCCATGGTTTTCCGGCGCTTCGTCTTCGGGGTAATCTCCAGCGTGTCGCCGATTTTGCGGATCGTCACTTCAACGTCGGGCCCAAAGGCGACTTCCTTGGGCAGCCGCAGCGCCTCGCTGTTGCCGCTTTTGAAGGTTTTGCTGTCGACCTCGATCATCCGCCGTATATACGCGTATATACGGTCGAATCCAATCCCTGGAGATGCATGATGACGACCCAGGACATTGCCTTCCACGGCTCGATCCCCGCCATCTACGATCGCTTCATGGTGCCGCTCGTCTTCGCGCCTTATGCGCGGGTGATGGCGGAAACGGCGGCCCGGATGGAACCGGCGCGCATCCTCGAAACCGCCGCCGGGACAGGGGTGGTCACCGAGGCGCTGCACCAGGCGCTGCCGCAGGCGGAGATCGTCGCCACCGACCTCAACCCGCCAATGCTTGAGCAGGCGGCGCGGCGCGTTCGCGATCCGCTGGTCCGCTTCCTGCCGGCGGACGCCCAGTCACTGCCGTTCGACGACGCCGGTTTCGACCTGGTCGTCTGCCAGTTCGGGGCGATGTTCTTTCCCGACAAGGTCGGCGCCCATGGCGAGGCGCGGCGGGTGCTGGCCGAGGGCGGGCATTACCTCTTGGCCATCTGGGACAAGGTCGAGCATAATTTGGCGACGGTGACGGTGGGACGGGCGGTCGCCGGCCTGATTCCGGAAGGCGCCGCGCGCTTCTATGAGCGGGTGCCGTTCCGGTATCATGACAAGGGCCAAATCACCGTCGATCTCGAGGCCGCCGGCTTCGCGCAGATCGCCATTGAAACGGTCGCGCTGGAAAGCCGCGCCGCCTCGGCGCGCGACGCCGCCATCGCTTTGGTCCAGGGCACGCCGATGCGGGCCGACATCGAAGCCTTCGACCCCAGGCTGCTGGAGCCGGCGACCGATGCCGCCGCCAGGGCGCTGGCGCAATATGAAGGACCGGACGGGTTCAGCGCGCCGATGTCGGCGCACATCGTCGTCGCGACTAAATAAGCCCCGCCAGCGGGCTCGACGGGTCGGCATAGCGGCGCTTTTGCATGCGTCCGGCGAGGTAGGCGAGGCGGCCGCTCTCGACCGCCAGCTTCATCGCCCGCGCCATCGTCACCGGCTCCCTGGCTTCGGCGATGGCGGTGTTCATCAGCACGCCGTCGCAGCCCAGTTCCATGGCGATGGCGGCGTCGCTGGCGGTGCCGACGCCGGCATCGACCAGCACCGGCACCTTCGCATTCTCGACGATCAGGCGGATGGTCACCCGGTTCTGGATGCCGAGGCCGGAGCCGATCGGCGCTCCCAGCGGCATTACCGCCACCGCGCCGGCATCCTCGCAACGCTTGGCCATGATCGGGTCGTCCGTGCAATAGACCATCACCTCGAAGCCTTCGCTCGCCAGCAGCTCGGTGGCGCGGATGGTCTCGATCATGTCGGGATAGAGGGTCTTGGCCTCGGCCAGCACTTCCAGCTTGACCAGGTTCCAGCCGCCGGCCTCGCGCGCCAGCCGCAGGGTCCGCATCGCTTCCTCGGCGGTGAAGCAGCCGGCGGTGTTGGGCAGATAGGTGATCTTTTTGGGGTCGATGAAATCGGTCAGCAGCGGCTGCTTGGGGTCGGCGATGTTGACCCGGCGGACGGCGACGGTGACGATCTCGGCGCCCGAGGCGGCGACCGCCGCCGCATTCTCCTCGAAGCTCTTGTACTTGCCGGTGCCGACGATCAGCCGCGAGGCGAAGGTGCGGCCGGCGACCGTCCAGCTGTCATCGGCGCGCTTCATCTCACTCATCGTTCGATGTTCCTCCATGAACCCGGATCGCCCGCGCCGCCACCGGCGCCAGCCCGGCCCAGAAACTGACGCAGACCAGCAGCCACAGGATGATGAACAAGGGCTCCTGGCCATCCGGGGCGAAGTCCTGGCCCGGCTTCAGCACGCTGCAGGCGCTCAGTCCCTTCAGGAGGCCGGTTGCCAGTTGAATGGTTGAGATCGAGTAAGACAAGGCCGCCAGCGCCGGCAGCGCGGCGACGAACAGCACCGGCTTCGACGGCACCCGGCGGCCGAGCAAAGCCCAGCCGGCGACATTGGTGATCAGGGTGGCAACTCCGAGCCACAAGGAGTCCGCCGACGAGCCCGAGCAGGTCTCGAGCGACCAGGCGAGGACGCCGGTGGCCGCCGCGACCAGCAGCAGCAGGGTACCGATGACGAGCCGGGGCCAGCTGGAGATCATCAGCCGCCGCCGACGAAATGGACAATCTCGAACTTGTCGCCGGCGGCGACCGGCGCCTCGCCGATCGTCGAGCGCGGGACGATCGCCAGATTGCGCTCGACCGCCACCCGCGCCGGATCGAGGCCGAGCTCGCGCAGCATAATGGCGATGGTGGCGCCGGCCTGGATTCGGCGCGGCTCGCCGTTGACGGTGATCGGGATGGTGGCGGTAACGGTCATTGACAGCGAGCCATTAGGTATCGCACCCGCCGCGCGCAATGACCGCGACCGTCTTTGTCTTGAACGGGCCCAACCTCAACCTGCTCGGCACACGCGAGCCGGAAGTTTATGGCCGCGACACGCTGGACGACATTGCGCGGATGCTGAGCGAGCGCGCCGAGACGCTGGAACTGGCGCTCGACATCCGCCAGTCGAACCATGAGGGGCATTTGATCGACTGGCTGCACGAGGCGGCGGCGAGCGGCGCCAGGGCGGTGATCCTCAACGCCGGCGGCTATACCCATACCTCGGTGGCACTGCGCGACGCGGTCGCCGCTATCCCCGTGCCGGTGATCGAAGTGCATCTATCGGATCCGGCCGCGCGCGAGCCGTTTCGGCGCACCAATTTCCTCGCCGACGTTTGCAAGCAAACCATCGCTGGCCTAGGCGCTCGTGGCTATATTCTCGCACTGGACGCCGCCGCCGCGCTCTGACAGGGGTGCGCCGCCGAAATGAACAGGAATCCGACCATGGCCGAGCCGAAGCCAAGCAAGCCGAGCGAAGGCGCCATGCGCGTCGACACCAGGTTGGTGCGCGAGCTTGCCGAGCTGCTGTCCGCCAACGAGCTGACCGAAATCGAAGTCGAGGACGTCGACCGCAAGATCCGGGTCTGCCGCGACGCCGCGCCGATGTTCGCCGCCGCTCCGCAGGCGGTCGCCGCCATGGCCGCCGCTCTGCCCGCCGCGGCCGCGCCCGCCGCCCTGGCCGCCGAGGAAGCCCCCGCCAATGCGGTCAAGTCGCCGATGGTCGGCACCGCCTTCCTGTCGCCCGAGCCCGGCGCCAAGCCATTCGTCGCCGTCGGCGATTCGGTGAAACCGGGCGAGACCTTGCTGATCATCGAGGCGATGAAGGTGATGAACCCGATCACGGCGCCGGCCGGCGGGGTGGTGAAGCAGGTGCTGGTCAGCGACGGCCAGCCGGTCGAGTTCGACCAGCCGCTCGTGGTCGTCGGCTAAGCCCACCGATGCCGATCACCAAGCTGCTGATCGCCAATCGCGGCGAGATCGCGCTCAGAATCCATCGCGCCTGCCACGAAATGGGGATCAAGACAGTGGCGGTGTTCTCCACGGCCGATGCCGAGGCGATGCACGTCCGGCTGGCCGACGAAGCGGTCTGCATCGGCCCGCCGCCGGCGACCGAATCCTATCTCAACATCCCCAACATCATATCCGCCGCCGAAATCGCCCATGCCGACGCCATCCACCCCGGCTACGGCTTCCTGTCGGAAAACGCCCAGTTCGCCGAGATCGTCGAGAGCCACGGGCTGATCTGGGTCGGGCCGAAGCCCGAGCATATCCGCATCATGGGCGACAAGATCGAGGCCAAGCGCACCGCCGGCCGCCTCGGATTGCCGCTCGTCCCTGGCTCGCCCGGCCCGCTGGAGAGCATCGCCGAGGCCAAGGCGCTCGCCCAGGACATCGGCTATCCGGTGATCATCAAGGCGGCCTCGGGCGGCGGCGGCCGCGGGATGAAGGTCGTCGAGGCCGAGGCGCAATTGGAAAGCCTGATGAGCCAGGCCGCGTCCGAGGCGCGCTCGGCGTTCGGCGACGACACCGTCTACATGGAGAAATATCTCGCCGACCCGCGCCACATCGAGTTCCAGGTGTTCGGCGACGGCGAGGGCAAGGCCATCCACATCGGCGAGCGCGACTGCTCGATCCAGCGCCGCCACCAGAAAGTCCTCGAGGAAGCGCCGTCGCCGGCGATCAGCCCGGAGCAGCGCGACGAGATGGGCGCCATCGTCCGCACCGCCATGGCCGAGATGGGGTATCGCGGCGCCGGCACCATCGAATTCCTCTACGAGAATGGTGAATTCTACTTCATCGAGATGAACACTAGGCTGCAGGTCGAGCATCCGGTGACCGAGATGATCAGCGGCATCGACCTGGTCCGCGAGCAGATCCGGGTGGCGCGCGGCGACGGCCTCAGCTGCGCCCAGGCCGACGTCCGCCTCCACGGCCACGCCATCGAGTGCCGGATCAACGCCGAGGACCCGCAGACCTTCGTGCCGTCGCCGGGCCTGGTGAAGAATTTCGTGGCGCCGGGCGGCATGCACGTGCGCGTCGATAGCGGGCTTTACGCCGGCTACCGGGTGCCGCCTTATTACGACAGCATGATCGCCAAATTGATCGTCTTCGGCACCACCCGCGAGCGCTGCATCATGCGGCTGAAGCGCGCGCTCGAGGAATTTGTCGTCGAGGGCATGAAGACCACCGTGCCGCTCCACCAGAGGATCGTCCGCGAGCCCGAGTTCCTGGCCGGCGACTATACCATCAAATGGCTCGAACGCTGGCTCGCGGCCAATCCCGAATAGGCGCGCCCGCATGGACCAGTTCCCGCTGACCCCGCTCGAGCAATTGCCGCTCACCATCGATCATCAGGCGATCGAGTCGGCTTATATGCCGTTCCTGCTCGAAGGCCCGGAGGGCAATCGCGCCTGGAAGAGCGACTATGCGCGTCGCCGCCGGCGGGCGCTGCTGCGGATGGTCAAGCGCGTCCTCGGGCTGAAGCAGCGCAGCAAGGCGGCGATCCAGGCGGAATATCAGCAGGCCTGGGGCGTCGGCCACGGTAAGTACGACGTCGCCGCCGGGCCCAAGAAGCCCGCCGCCTGGCGCTGGCGCGGGCGCAAGCTGGCGCTCGACGGGATGGCGGCGGCGCGGCTGCGCGCGCCCTTGCTGGCGGCGGTCATCGAGCGGCTGGAGCCGAAAGCAGTGCTGGAGGTCGGCTGCGGCAACGGCATCAACCTGTTCTCGCTGGCCGGCGACTTCCCCGGCGTCGAGTTCACCGGCATCGACTTGACGCCGGCGGGGATCGAGGCGGCGAAAGCGGTGCAGGCGCAGGCGGAAATGCCGGCGGCGCTGGCCGAATATATCCCGCTGCCCAACCCCGACCCGACCGCGTTCAAGCGCATCAACTTCGTTCAGGGCAGCGCCGCCGAGCTGCCGTTCGCCGACAATGCATTCGACCTCGTCTATACCGTGCTGGCGGTCGAGCAGATGGAGCGTATCCGCGCGGCGGCGCTCACCGAGATCGCCCGCGTCAGCCGCGGCCATGTGCTGATGCTCGAGCCGTTCAAGGACGCCAACCGTAAGGGCGTGCGCCGGATCTACGCGGTCAGCCGCAATTATTTCCGCGGGTCGATCGAAGGGCTGGCGCGGTTCGGGCTGGAGCCGTTGTGGGCGACGGACGATTTCCCGCAGGAAGCCTTCCTCGGCAGCCCGCTGGTTTTGGCGAGAAAGGTGCCGGTCGAGACACTATGAAAGTCACCATCCACCACAATCCGCTGTGCGGGACGTCGCGCAAGACGCTGGAGATTATCCGCGCCTCGGGCGCCACCGTCACCATCAACGAATATCTGAAGACCCCGCCCAGCCGCGACGAGCTGAAGCGGCTTTACGAGCGCGCCGGCATCCGCCCGCGCGACGGCCTGCGCGCCAAGGAGCCGCTCGCCGCCGAGCTCGGCCTCACTCGCCCCGACGTCAGCGACGACGAGGTGCTCGACGCCATGGTGGCACACCCGATCCTCATCGAGCGTCCTTTGGTCGAGACCGACAAAGGCGTCGTCCTCGCCCGCCCCCAGGACAAGGTGCGAGAGATATTGTGAACACTGACCCCCCTCCCTGGAAGGGAGGGGTTAGGGGGTGGGTAGGCGAGCGCAGCACTGTCCGTTAGTCTTGCTGATACGCGGGTGCTCGGTCCGGCAGGTTGTTCACGCAAAGGCGCGAAGGCGCAAAGGTGATTCATGCGGGATATTGAAGATCTGGCGGCCGTCGCGGTGGACTGCGGCTTCCATATCCATAAAGAGCTTGGCCCAGGTCTCCTTGAGAGTGCCTACGAGGCGATACTCGCGGCCGCACTGATGGACCGGGGCTTGGCAGTTGACCGCCAGCGCCCGGTCGCGCTCAATTTCCGAGGCTTGATTTTGAACGCCGGCTTTCGCGCCGACCTCATCGT
>DAIPLM010000031.1:0-11169 GCA_036769205.1 Sphingomicrobium sp. | reverse complement strand
AAATTGGTGATCTCCAGGTAGGAATCCGGCCGCACCGGGTGCGCCAGCGGGCCGGCGTCCTCGGGGAATTGCGCCGCGCGCAGCACCCGCACGTCGTCGATCCTCTTGACCGCCGCCGAGCCGATGTCGGCCGAGAAGCTCTGGTCGCGGAAGACGGTGAAGCCTTCCTTGAGGCTCAGCTGGAACCAGTCGCGGCAGGTGACGCGGTTGCCCGACCAATTGTGGAAATATTCGTGGGCGACAACCCCGGCGACGGCGTCAATGTCGGCGTCGGTCGCCGTTTCGGTTTCGGCCAGCACGTAGCGCGAGTTGAAGATGTTGAGGCCCTTGTTCTCCATCGCCCCGAAGTTGAAGTCGTCGACGGCGACGATGTTGAACTGGTCGAGATCATATTCGCGGCCATATTCGCGCTCGTCCCAGGCCATGGCTTGCTTGAGGCTTTGCATGGCGAAAGCAGTGCGCGGCAAATCGGCCTCGCGCACCCAGATGGCGAGGTCGACGGTGCGGCCGCTCATCGTCGTGAAGTGGTCGCGGTTCGGCTTCAGATCGCCGGCGACCATGGCGAACAGATAGCTCGGCTTGGGGAACGGGTCTTCCCATTCGGCCCAATGCATGCCGTCCGCGTCTTCGCCCGACGCAATGCAATTGCCGTTGGCCAGCAGCACCGGGTAGCGCGCCTTGTCGGCGCTCATCCGCACCCGATAGCGCGACAGCACGTCCGGACGGTCGGGATGGAAGGTGATCCGCCGGAAGCCTTCGCTCTCGCATTGGGTGCACAGGATGCCGCCCGATTCGTACAGCCCCATCAGCTTGCGGTTGGCGGCGGGATGGATTTCGGTGTCGATACCGACCTCGTGCGCCTTTCCCGCGAGCGGGAGCAGCAAGGCGCCATCCTGCATCGTCCACTCGTCGGACAATTCGCCGTCAACCCACACGCCGAGCGGCTCGAGGCCGTTACCGTTCAGCAGCAAAGGCGCGTCGCCCCTACCTAGCGGGTTGCGCTCCACGCTCAGCTTCGCCTGGACGCGGGTCTTGTCGCTGCCCAAAGTGAATCGCAGCGCGACTTCGGGCACCAGCCAGTCGGGCGGGCGATAGTCCTTGCGCAGGACGGCGGCATGCTCGGGCGGCGGCGGGGTTTCGGTGGTGCTGCGGATATCGGCCATGCCGGCGACTTAGGGGCGGCCACGCGCAGGGGCAAGCAAGGCGCTGTGCAGCGCCCTCCGGCCGCGCTAGGCTGCCGCAAAACAGGGAGGGGTCCATGTCCATTCTGCTGGCCGCGGCGAGCGCCGCGCAAGGCTTTGACGTCGAGACGGCGACGCGCGCCTATCTCGACACCTTGCAGGGAGCGGCGCGGGCCAAGTCCGATGCTTATTTCGAAGGCGGCTACTGGCTGCCGTTATGGGGCGCGCTGGTCACCATCCTTGCCTATTGGCTGATGCTGCGCCTGCGCTGGTCGGCGGCGTGGAGCGGCTGGGCGAGCCGGGTGACCAAGCGCCGCTGGCTGCAGCCGGCGCTCTATGCCGTGCCCTTCACCGTCGCCGGCGCGCTGCTGACCCTGCCGTGGACCATCTACACCGCCTTCGTCCGCGAGCATCAATACAGCCTGTCGAATCAGAATTTCCTCGAATGGCTCAAGGAATGGGGCATCATGCTCGGCATCGGCATCGTCACCGGCGCCATCTTCTTCGCCATCATCTACGCGGTCATCCGCAACAGCCCGAAGCGCTGGTGGCTATGGGGCACGGCGGCGAGCGGGGCGTTGCTTGCCGTTCTCATCCTGCTGGCGCCGGTGTTCATCGAGCCCTTGCTCAACAAATATACGCCGATGGCGCCGGGGCCGGTGCGCTCGGAAATCCTGCGCATCGCCCACGAGCAGGGCATTCCAACCGACAACGTTTATGTCGTCGATGCGTCGAAGCAGTCGAAGCGCATTTCCGCCAATGTCGCCGGCCTCGGCCCGACCATCCGCATCGCCCTCAACGACAATTTGCTGAACCGCTCCAACACGGCGGGGATCAAGGCGGTGATGGGCCATGAGATGGGCCATTATGTCCTCAACCACGTCCAGAAACTGCTCGTCTATCTGACTTTAATGGCGCTGGCCGCGTTCCTTTTGGTCTATTGGGCGGTGCCGAAGCTGCTCGCCCGCCATGGCGAGCGCTGGGGCGTGCGCGACATCGCCGACCCGGCCTCGGCGCCGGTATTCTGGGCGTTGATCGCCCTCTACGGAATCCCCGCCGGAATCCTGTTCAACAGCGTCATCCGCCATCACGAGAGCGAGGCCGACGCCTTTGGGCTGGAAGCGGCGCGCGAGCCGGACGGCTTCGCCATGACCGCCATGCAGCTGAGCGAGTATCGCAAGATCGAGCCGGCCAAATGGGAGGAAATGCTGTTCTTCGACCATCCTTCCGGCCGCACGCGGGTCCATATGGCGATGGCGTGGAAAGCGAAGCATCTGGACGAACTGCCGCCGGAACAGCGCGGCATGATCGTCATGACGCCGGAAACGAAGGCGCGCTAGAGCCTGTCACGGCGCCTCCAGAGGACCGGGACAGGCTCTCAGGCAGCGTCCGGGGCCGGCACCGGCGGCGTGCGGTCGCCCATGGCGATCAGCATGCCGCCGAGCGCCAGCGCCGCGCCCACGGCCGCCAGCGGGCTCCAGCGATAGCCCTCGAAGGCGGTCGACAGCGCCATGGCGATGATCGGCACCAGCACGCTGGAATAAGCCGCCCGCGCCGGCCCAATCTTGCGCACCACCGGGAAATAGAGGCTGAACGCCAGCGCCGAAGCGGCGAGGCCGAGATAGAGCAGGCCGGCAAGATAGGCTGGGCGCGGGTCGAAGGTCGGCGGCCCGGCGACGATGACTGCCGTGGTGGCGTCGAGCAGGACGCCGATCGCCATCGACCAGGCGAGCAAGGCGGTCAGCGGGTGCCGCCGCGCCCGCTCCATCGCCTGATAGACGTTGGCCGTCGACGCCCCGACCATCCCGACCAGGGTCAACGCCAGCCCCACTCCCACTTCGCGAAAGCCCAGGGGATGCAGCCCGATTTCATGGGCGAACAGGCAGGCGATGCCGGCCACGGCCACTGCCGAGCCAAGCATGAAGCGGCCATGCACGCGGTGGCAGAGAAAAATCCGGGCGAGGATGGCGTTGGGGATCAGCAGCAAGGCGAAAATCGTCGCCACCAGCCCCGAGGTGATGTGCCGCTCGGCAAGATAGACGCTATTGAAGTTGATAAAGAACTGGCTGACGCCGATGACCAGAGCCGCGATCATGCCGTCGCGGCCCAGGCGCAGGCTCTGGCCCTGGACCTTGGCCAGCACCATCATCGCGCTGGCGGCGATGATGAAGCGATAGGTCACCGACCAGTGCGGCGACACGGTCGCCAATTGGTCGCGGATGACGATCCAGGTCGATCCCCAGATCAAGGTGAAGATGGCGAACGGCACTAGGATGGCCGCGTCGAGCGGCGGCCGACGAACCGTCACAGCGCCTCGATGGCGGCGGCGAGCCTGGCCACCGCGGCCATGTCCTGGTCCCAGCTGGTGACCAGCCGGATTTCGCCGGGACCCCAATCGTAGAAATCGAAGCCCTGGGCACGCAAGGCGGCGGCTTCCTTGGCGCTGGCCCGCAGGAACAGTTCGTTGGCCTGGACGGGATAGACCAGGCGGTCGCCGGCGGCGGCGGCCAAAGTCCGCGCGGCGGCGTTGGCGGCGCGGGCGTTGGCGAGCCAGACGTCGCCCTCGATCATCGCCAGGATCTGCGCCGCCAGATAGCGGCCCTTCGACAGCAAATGCCCGGCCCGCTTGCGCAACACCAGGGCCTCGTCGGCGAGCTCGGTGCGGAAGAAGATCAGCGCCTCGGCGTTCATGCCGCCGTTCTTGACGAAGCCGAAGCTCATGACGTCGACGCCGGCCCGCCAGCTGAGGTCGGCGGGCGTCGCCCCGGTCGAGGCCACGGCGTTGGCGAAGCGGGCGCCGTCAAGGTGCAGCCCAAGGCCGTGGCTGCGGGCGAATGCCCCGATCGCGGCTGTCTCTTCCGGCGAATAGGTCAGGCCATATTCGCTGGCATTGGTGATCGAGATCGCTTTCGGCTGCACCTGGTGGACGTCGGCGCGGATTCGCGCCCGCGCCTCGCTTGCGGCCTCGACGTTCAGCTTGGCCCCTGGGCCATCGACCAGGATCAATTTGGCGCCATGCGTGTAGAAGCCGGGGGCGCCGGCCTCGTCGACCTCGATATGGGCGTCGCGGTGGCAGATGATGCCGCCATAAGGCGGGCACAACGTCGCCAGCCCGAGGCAATTGGCCGCCGTGCCGGTGGTGACCCACAAGGCCCGCGCCTCGGTCTCGAACAAGGCCGAGAAGGCCGCGTCCAGCCGCCCGCTCCATTGGTCGCCGTCATAGGCGGTGTCGATCCGGTTCGCCTCGGCCAAGGCGTCGATCACGGCCGGGCAGGCGGCGGCGGCATTGTCCGAAAAGAAGCGCATGGCCGCGCGGCATGGCGCTGGCGGGCGCCGGGGTCAATCGCACATGAGAAAAGGGCCCCGGCGCTTGCGCGCCGAGGCCCCGGTCTTGCGCTTGCGGACGAAGCTTAGAGCTCGGCCGAAACGTTGTTGAAGGTCGTGCTGAGCTTCGAACCAATGTTCTGCATCGCGGCAATCGCCGCAACGGCGATGAGGGCGGCGATCAGGCCGTACTCGATCGCGGTCGCACCCTTGGTGTTGCGAATCAGCTTAAGAAACTTGGTCATGGTCATTCCCCTCTGGTTCCGACGCGGCGAAAATGCGCCCGAAGAAGTAAACAAAGGGTTTCGGTGGCGTATCGAGGGCGGAAACGGCCGCGATTCCAAGGAGGTAGTTGGGCGCGATGTCCGTCCGCGAGTGTCTCACCGCCCGGCTGGGGCGATTTTCGGCTTCGCCATGCCCCGGCGTGGCTGCAGACGAAAATGGTGCTGCCGGTGAGGATTGAACTCACGACCTCAGCCTTACCAAGGATGCGCTCTACCACTGAGCTACGGCAGCATGTGCGGAGGTGGCGCGCCTATGGCCGGAGCCTCGCGCGACTGTCAACCCGCTTGGCGGAGCGCCGCCGCCCATTTAGGACGGCAGCGATGGCCAAGGACTACAACGACCGCGCGGAAGGCCTAGCCGCGGCGCTCCGCGAGAATTTGCGCAAGCGCAAGGCGCAGGCGCGAGGCGGCGCGGCTGAAAAGGGCACGAAAACCGACTAGACCGGCGCGCAGGCGGCTTCGAGCCAGGCGCGATCGTCGCCCGACAATTGCGCGCCGATTTTAGCCAGCACATCGGCATGATAGGCGTTGAGCCAATCTCGTTCGGCCGGCGCCAGCATGTCCCTGGCGACCAATCGGCGATCGATCGGCGCGAAAGTCAGGGTCTCGAAACCGAGCATTTCCTTTTCGGCGCCGGGAATCACCTTGTCGACGACCTGCACCAGATTTTCGATGCGGATGCCGTATTCGCCGGTCTTGTAGTAACCGGGCTCGTTGGACAGGATCATGCCGGCCTGCAGCGGCTCGTCGCCCCCGGATTGCGAGCTGCCCATCGGCGAGATGCGCTGCGGGCCTTCGTGGACGCTAAGAAAGCTGCCGACGCCGTGACCGGTGCCGTGGGCATAATCGAGGCCGGCGTCCCATAATGGCCGGCGGGCGAAGCTGTCGAGCTGCGAGCCGCGCGTGCCCTTGGGGAAGACCGCCGTCGCCAGCGCAATGTGGCCCTTGAGGACGCGGGTGAAGCGATCGCGCATCTCCGCGCTTGGCTCGCCGATCACCACGGTGCGGGTGATATCGGTGGTGCCGTCCTCATACTGCCCGCCCGAATCGACCAGATAGATGGAGTTCATTTCCAGCGGTCGGTTGGTCGCTTCCGACGCGCGGTAATGGACGATGGCGCCGTTGGGGCCGGCGCCGGAAATGGTGTCGAACGACAAGTCGCGCAACTCGGCTGCCTCTCGGCGCAGCGCTTCGAGGCGGTCCGAGGCCTTGAGCTCGTCGAGCACGCCCTTCGGCGCCTCCGCTTCGACCCAGTGCAGGAACTTGGCGATGGCGGCGCCGTCGCGCGCCTGCGCCGCCTGCTGGCCGGCAATTTCCGTCGGGTTCTTGATCGCGCGCGGCAGCACCGTCGGGTCGCGCGCGGGGACGATGGTCGCACCGGCCTGGTCGAGCGCGTCGAAGATGGCGGCGACCGAGCGCTCCGGGTCGACGACGACGCGCTGGTCCTTGAGCCTGGTCAACGCCGCTTCGAAATCGCCGCGCTCGTGGACGCGGACGCCATTGCCGAGGTGCTGGCGGACCTCGGCGTCGATCTTCTCACCGGCGACATACAGATCGGCGGTGCCGTCGGCGTGGACCAGGGCATAGGCCAAGGCCACCGGAGTCCGCGACACGTCCTTACCGCGGACGTTGAAGGTCCAGGCGATCGAATCGAGCGCAGCGAGGACGGCGGCGTCGGCGCCCTGCTTGACCAGCCAGTCGGCGATTTCATGGCGCTTCTCGGCCGACGACTTGCCCGCCAGCCGGTCGGGATGGACGATCAATCGCTCGGTCGACGCCTCGGGCCGGTCGGCCCACACCGCGTCGATCGGATTGCGCTTGACCGGCACCAGGCTCGCGCCCTTGGCCTTCAGCGCTTCGGTCGCGCGGGTCACCCAGTCGCGGCTGTGCAGCCAGGGATCGTAGCCGATGCGGGCGCCGTCGGGCGCATGCTCCTTGAGCCAGTCGGCGATGCTGGTCTCGGGGACCGATTGATACGACCAGTGGTCGGCGTCGACCTGGCTGCGGACCTGCAAGGTATAGCGGCCGTCGACGAAGATCGCCGCCTCCTCCGGCAGGACGACGGCGCTGCCGGCCGAACCCTCGAAACCGGTCAGCCACGCGAGGCGCTGGGCGTAGCTGCCGACATATTCGCTCATATGCTCGTCGGTCAGCGGCACGACGAAGCCGTCGAGCTGGTCGGACTTGAGTTGTTCGCGAAGGGCGGCGAGGCGGTCGGCGTAGGAGGACATGGCAATCTCTCGATCAAACGCTAATGAAGGCGGCGATTAGCCCGCTTTGCCCCTTGCAGGAAGTGTTGATGTCCCTCCCCAAGCCCCCGGTCGCCGAGCGCCGAGAGCATCGCTTCAGTTTTCATGGCGTGACCATCGACGATCCCTGGGCCTGGCTTCGCGACCGGGGCTATCCCGAGGTCACCGACGAGGATGTGCTGCGCTACCTCAAGGACGAAAACGCTTATTTCGACGTGGCGTTCGGTGAACCGAACAAGCCGCTGGTCGATGCTCTGTTCGAGGAGATGAAGGGCCGCATTAAGGAAGACCTGTCGAGCGTCCCGCTGGCCGACGGGCCGTATGAATATTGGTGGGCGTTCCAGCCGGGAGCGCAATACCGCCAGTGGTTCCGCAAGCAGCTGGCCGGCGGCGAGCATGAATTGCTGTTCGACGAGGTCGCGGCGGCGGCGGGGCTCGATTATTTCCGGCTGGGCGCGATCGCGGTCTCGCCCGACCACCAATTGCTCGCCACCTTGGTCGACGACGACGGCTCCGAGCGCTTCAAGCTGCGCATTCGCGACCTCGCCACCGGCGCCGACCTGGAAACGGTCAGCGAGGTCGCCATCGGCCAGCCGGTCTGGACCAGCGACAGCAAGGCCATCCTTTTCACCGAGGTCAACGAGCACTGGCGCAGCGACAAGGCCAAGCTGCACCGCCTCGGCGACGACCCGGCCAAGGCGGCGGTGGTCTATGAGGAGGCCGAGGACAAAGGCTTCTCGGTCGGCGTCGACCGCTCACAAGACCGCTCGCTGATCTTCATCTCGACCGGCGACAATACGTCGAGCGAGGTGCGGTTCGTGCCCGCCGGCAATGCCGCCGCCGCGCCGGTGCTGATCGCGCCGCGCCGGCCGAACGTGGAATATCACTGCGACGCCGCGCATGGGCGGCTGTGGATCGTCACCAACGACGCGCACATCAATTTTCGGCTGGTGTCGGCGGCCGCCCAGGCGCCCGGCGATTGGCGCGAGGAGATTGCCGGCTCCGACCGCACCTATTTGCGCGGCGCCACCGCTTACCGCGACCATTTGGCGCTGACGACCCGGGTCGACGGCCTCGACCAGCTGGTCCTGCGCACCTACGCCGGCGAGGAGACCCGCCTGCCGTTCGCCGAGGCCGCCTACAGCGCCTACTTCGGCGGCAATCCCGATTTCGCGCCCGCCAGCTACCGCTTGGGCTACAGCTCGATGGTCACGCCGCCAACCGTCTATGACTATCATCCCGCCGACGAGCGGCTCGATGTGCGACGGGTGCTGGAAATCCCGTCGGGCTACGACCCCGACCTCTACGTCACCGAACGCCGCATGATCCGCGCCCGCGATGGTGTCGAGGTTCCGGTCTCCATTTTGCGCCGCAAGGACTTCCCGCTCGACGGCTCCGGCAAGCTCTTCCTCTACGGCTATGGCGCCTACGGCATCGCCGTCCCGCCGGGCTTCTCGACCAACCGCTTCAGCCTGGTCGACCGCGGCTTCGCTTATGCCATTGCCCATATCCGCGGCGGCGACGATCTCGGCCACGGCTGGTACCAGGACGGCAAGCTCGCCAAGCGGGCCAACGCCTTCAACGATTTCATCGATGTCGCCCGCGGGCTCGTCGGCCTCGGCTATGCGAAAGAAGGCGCCATCGCCGCCGAGGGCCGCTCGGCCGGCGGCGAGCTGATGGGCGTCATAGCCAACCAGGCGCCGGAATTGTGGGGCGCGATCGTCGCCGGCGTGCCGTTCGTCGACGTGCTCAACACCATGCTCGACGGCGACCTGCCGCTGACCCCCGGCGAATGGCCGGAATGGGGCAATCCGATCACCGACCGGGCCGCGTTCGAGATGATCCGGAGCTACTCGCCGTACGACAATGTCGAGGCCAAGCCCTATCCGCCGATGCTGATCATGGCCGGACTCCACGACCCGCGCGTCACTTATTGGGAACCGGCCAAATGGGCGGCCCGGCTGCGCGCCACCAAGACTGACGACAATCTCCTGCTCTTGAAGACCGAGATGGGCGCCGGCCACGGCGGCAAGTCGGGCCGCTGGGACGCGCTCAAGGAGGACGCCGAGGCCTATGCCTTCGTGCTCAAGGTGATGGGGGCTGCGTGAGGTTCCTGCTTGTCCTGCTCCTGATGGTCGCGGCGCCTGCCGCCGCCGAGCCGGTGCAGGTGACGGTGGCGCGCCAGGGCGAGGCGTTCGTCGCCGACTTCACTTTGCCCGCCGACGCCCCCGCCTGGGGCTTCTGGCGTTCCGCGACCGCGGCGTCGGACAACCAGCCGTGGCGCGCCAGGAGCTGGCGGGTGCTGACGCCCGGCGTCACCTTGGCGCGGCGGGGTCAGTGGGATGCTTTGGTCGCGACCGGCGGAGGACCAGTGCCGCGCCGCGTCCGCGTCCGGCTCGAGCCGTTCACCGGCGACCTCAATGCCGATTATGTCCCGGCTCTGCGGCTCGGCGGCAGCAGCGTCGCTCTGTTCGACGGCCATTTCGCCTTGTTCTCGGTCGACCGCGTGACGACTCTCGATTCGCTGCCGCCGGGGTTCAACCCTGCTCAAGCGCCGATCAGCGACCGTGGCACGATGGTGACCTTCAAGGGACGCCAATTGCGGCTGGCCGGCGACATCCTCGGCTATCGCCAGGGCGAGAGCGCCGGCACCTACGGCCTGTTCGGCGTCCCGCGGGCCTCGGTCCAGAACAATGTCGCCACCGTCATCGACTCCGAGCTGCCGAAATGGATCGCCGATTATATCGCCGGCTTCACGCCGCGGGTGATCGGCACCCTGACCGAGCGGCTCGGCCCGTCCGGGATCGGCCAGCCGACCGTGCTCGCCGCCTGGGAGGGCGTTGGCCGCGAAGGCGCCAGCATGAACGGCGGCACGCTCAAGGGCCTGATCCTGATGCGGTTCGAGGGCGACACGGCGGTCCACGAGCTGCCGGCGCTGCGGAACATGGCGCGCTGGTTCATCGCCCATGAAGCCTCGCATTTCTGGCTCGGCCAGGCGGTCGGCTACGAGACCGCGCGCGACAGCTGGATCATGGAGGGCGGCGCCGATCTGCTGGCGGTGCGGACGGTGTCGGCGCTGGATCCGGGCTTCGACGGCCGCAAGGTGCTGAACGACGCCTTGAAGGATTGCGCGGCACTGGCGACTAAGCCGGTGGCGGGCGCCATCGAGCGCGGCGACTATCGGGCCAATTACGCCTGCGGCGCAGTGTTCGCTTTGGTCGCCGAGAAAGCCAGCAATGGCGATTTCTTCGCCTTCACCAAGGCGCTGATCGACGCCAATCGGGCGCGCGGCGAGATCAACAGCGCCATCTGGCTGGCGGCGCTCGACCGGGCGAGCGGCAAGCGGGCGCTGGCCGGGGCCATGCGCGAGCTGCTCGACAAGGGCTCGGCCGACCCGAAGGCGGCGCTGGCCGGGTTGCTTAAGGATGCCGGCATCGCCTTCCGCTTCGACGCCAATGGCGTGCCGCAATTGTGAGGCCCACCTTTGAGATGGAGCTGGTCGCCAAGGCCGAGCACATCGACGAGCTCGGCCACGTCAACAATGCCGTATGGGTGCAATGGATGGAGCTGGTCGCGGTCGCCCATTGGCGCGCCGTCGCCGACCCGGCCCACCAGGACGATTATGTCTGGGTCGTGGTGCGGCACGAGATCGACTATCTGCGCGCGGCGCTGGAGGGCGAGCGGATCATCGCCCGCACCTGGGCCGGCGAGCCCAAGGGCGCGCGGTTCGACCGCCACATGGAATTCGTCGGCGCCGACGGCAAGGCCCGGGTCCGCTCGCGCACCGACTGGGCGATCATCGACAAGGCCAGCGGCCGCCCGATCCGCATCCCGCCCGAGGTGGCGGCGCCGTTTCTGGCCCCCAATTCCGCTCATCCTGAGTAGCCATTGAGCGAAGTCGAAATGGCGTATCGAAGGACGGTCCTTCGATACGGGCCTTCGTCTCGCTACGCTCGCTCAGTCCCTAATCAGGATGAGCGGTTTTTGTGTCGGACTAAATCGCGTCGGGCCCACGGTCCCCGGTGCGGATGCGGATGGCCTGGTCGATGTCCATCACGAAAATCTTGCCGTCGCCGATGCGGCCGGTGCGCGCGGCATTTTCGATCGCCTCGACGACATTTTCGACGAGGC
>DAIPLM010000214.1:334-3081 GCA_036769205.1 Sphingomicrobium sp. | reverse complement strand
GGCGTCCATCTGGCCTTCGACGATGAGGACGCGCTTGGCGGCGCGGCTGGCGGGGCCGGCGAGGTCGAGGTTGAACAAAGTGCGGCCCTTGTCGAACAAGGGCGTGTCGGGGGAATTGAGATATTTCGGCTCGCCGGGGCCGAGGATGCGGGCGGAAAAAGCGATGGTGCGGCCGCGCTGGTCGCGGATCGGGAAGGTCAGGCGGCCGCGGAAGCGGTCGTAGGTGTCGCCCTCGTCGGTGCGGATCAGCATGCCCGATTCGACCAGTTTGTCCTCGCCCAAGTCCTTGAGCGCCGCCTTGAGCTTGCCGCGCGCGTCGGGGGCGAAGCCGAAGCCGAACTTGCGCCGGGTCGCCTCGGAGATGCGGCGCTGCTTGAGATAGGCGCGGGCGGGGCCGCCCTCGACGCCGTCGAGTTGCTCGGAGAACCAGCGCGCCGCCGCGTCCATGACTTCATAGAGGCCGGCGCTTTTCTCTGCCCGCTCGCGCGACCTGGGGTCGGGGGCGGGGACGTCCATGCCGGCCTTGGCGGCGAGCTCCTTGACCGCATCCATGAACGGCAGGCCGCGGGCGTCGGTCAGGAAGCGGATGGCGTCGCCATGCGCGCCGCAGCCGAAGCAATGGTAGAAGCCCTTGTCGTCATTGACGGTGAAGCTCGGCGTCTTCTCGGCGTGGAACGGGCAGCAGGCCTTATACTCGCGGCCGGCCTTGATCAGCTTGACCGAAGGAGCGATGACGCCCGACAGCAAAGTACGGGCGCGCAGCTCGTCGAGCCATTGCGGGGAGAGGGTCACCCGGCCAAGGCCGCCCTGACCAGCGCGCTTGCCCGGGCCGGCTCGATGCTGCTCGCGTGGCGCTCCTTCACCAGGGCCATGACCCGGCCCATGTCCTTCATCGACGAGGCGCCGGTTTCGGCGATGATGGCCTGGATCGCCGCTTTGGCTTCGGCTTCGTCCAATTGCGCCGGCAGGAAGCGCTCGATGACGGCGATTTCGGCTTCTTCGGCGGCGGCGAGCTCCTCGCGCTTGCCCTGGCGGTAGAGTTCGACCGATTCGCGACGCTGCTTGATCATTTTCTGCAGGACTTCGGTGACCAGAAGATCGTCCTCCGGTGCCTTGTCGGAGGTGCGCAGCTCGATGTCGCGGTTCTTGATGGCGGAGTTGACCAGGCGCAGCGTTTGCGTGCCGGCCTTGTCGCCGCTTTTCATCGCCGTCACCAATGCGGCCTTGATCTCATCGCGAATCATCGGGCCTCAATCTCCACTCGCCGGAAACGACCAGATGTAGCGGGGATTTCGGGATTTTACAGCGTTGACGGGACCGCGCTTCACGCCCAAAGGCTGCGGCTTAGCGACATCGTTGAAACCCGCCGACAAGGAGCCGTCTTGGCCGATCCTGCCGTCACGCCCGCGCCAGCCCCCGATGGGGCGACGGGCGTCTTGGTATTCGCCGACGGCCGGGTCGCCTGGGGGCAGGGGTTCGGGGCGCAAGGCGAGGCGGTCGGCGAGCTGTGCTTCAACACCGCCATGACCGGCTATCAGGAGGTGATGACCGACCCCAGCTACGCCCGCCAGGTGGTTGCCTTCACCTTCCCCCACATCGGCAATGTCGGCGCCAATGCCGAGGACGTCGAGGCCGCCGACCCGCATGCCCTGGGCTGCATCGTCCGCGAGGCGGTGACCGGCCCGTCGAGCTTCCGCGCCGAGACGGATTTCCCGAGCTGGATGGCGGACAATGGCAGGATCGGGCTGGCCGGGCTGGACACCAGGGCGCTGACGCGACTGGTGCGGCGCGAGGGCCCGCCGACGGTGGTCATCGCGCATCGGGCCGACGGGCAGTTCGATATCGCGGCGCTGCGGCAAATGGCGGCGGAATGGCCAGGGCTGGAAGGCATGGACCTGGCGAAGGAAGTTAGCCGCGAGCAGCTGGAAACCTGGAGCGACGGCAAGTGGGAACTGGGCGCCGGCTATCGCATCGGCGGCAACGACCCGAAACGCCCGCACGTTGTCGCCATCGACTATGGCGCCAAGCGCAACATCTTCCGCTCGCTGGTCGAGGCGGGGGCGAAGGTGACGATCCTGCCGGCCACCGCCAGCTTCGACGAGGCGATGAGCCATGAGCCCGACGGCTTCTTCCTGTCGAATGGCCCGGGCGATCCGGCGGCGACCGGCGAATATGCGATCCCCGTCATCCGCCGGATGCTCGACAGCGAGAAGCCCGTGTTTGGCATTTGCCTCGGCCACCAATTGCTGGCGCTGGCGGTCGGCGGCAAAACGGCGAAGATGTTCCAGGGCCACCGCGGCGCCAATCATCCGGTCAAACGGCTAGAGGACGGCCGGGTCGAGATCACCAGCATGAACCACGGATTCGCCGTCGAGCGCGACGGCCTGCCAAACCACGTCCGCGAGACCCATGTCAGCCTGTTCGACGGGAGCAATTGCGGTATCGAGCTCACCGACCGACCGGCGTTCAGCGTCCAGTATCACCCCGAAGCCAGCCCCGGCCCGCAGGACAGTTTCTATTTGTTCGAGAAGTTCGTGGGGATGATGCGGTGAGATGGCTGCACCTCGCTCTTGCGGTGCTGCCAGCGTTGGCCGGCTGCGATGGCGAGGCACCGGGCATCAAAGGACACATCGAGACGCTCGATGAGCGCATGAAACGGCAGGAGGCGGAGTTCAACGGGTCGCCGGACTTCAAGGGCGATGATCTGCGCAGGGGCCTGAACACGCTCGGGATCAGGGATGCCTGGA
>DAIPLM010000214.1:0-324 GCA_036769205.1 Sphingomicrobium sp. | reverse complement strand
ATGAAGCCCTCTGTCGAGGAGAATGGAGTCGAGATACTGGAGCTGCGGGTGCCCGAAGCCGAATTCGCCAAGCTTGACCATCGCGCGCTGGCGAAGCTTGTCCTCGATAGCCGCTATCGGTTTGATTTCGTGGACGAGAATCAAGCCCGCACGGCTGCGCTTCATCATGGCGCCGAGCTCCACGAGCGCGAGAAGGCGAAGGCGCTGAAGGAATTGTCGGTGCGGGGGCAAATCGAGACTTTTCCGCGCTACCGGAAAGGGATGCTCATGACCGCCTTCGCGCCGCGGCTGGAGGCTTGGTGCGGTTACAAGCAAGGTCAGGCA
>DAIPLM010000213.1:0-3083 GCA_036769205.1 Sphingomicrobium sp. | reverse complement strand
CAGCCCGAAATATAGGAGGCCGCCGGCGATCAGCAGCAACAGGCCGGCGATCCACGGCAGCGGCGAAAAACCGCCCCCGGTATCGGCGGGAAGCGTCGGCACGGCTGCCGGACCCGGTGGCGGCGATGAGGCGGACACCTTGCCGGTGGCGGGAGCGGCCAAGGTCGGTCGGCGGGTGAGCGGATCGACCGCGGCACGTTGCTCAGTCCGGCTGGGACGGGCCCCTGCCGTTCGCGCCGGCGCCGAGCGCGACTCGACGGCGGGCGCCGGACCGGTCGCGGCTGGTTGCCGGGGGGCGGCTTGCTGGGGCGGCTGTGCGATTGGCTGCTGCTCCGCTGCCCGCCTGGTGACGGTGCCGTTGAGGCTGAAATTGGACAGCTCGCGCGGGCCGATATTGTCGGCGGCGGCCGGCGGCGGCGCGCTGGCCGCCGCATTGTCCTGCGCGGCCGCGGGTGAGGCGAGCATCAGCAAGGCGGCGACAAGGCCGCAGCACGATAGCAAAGTCTTGAACCTGCTCGGCAATTCCGAATCCCCGTCCCAACGCCGGCGTCGCTTTGGCCCGCTTCGGGCCCCGCTTCAAGGCCATGCCGCGCTAGGCGGCGTCGACCAGCACCAGCTCGGCGTCCTCGTCCGCCTCGATGCGCAGCCGATTCTCGCCGGTAATGGCGACTCCGTCGCGCGGACCGGCGGCGACGCCGTTCACCTGAACCCGCCCGCTCGGCACCAGATAGAGGTGCCGTCCGGGATCGGCCGCGAGCTCGATCGCCTCGCCGGCCTTGACGCTTGCCCCAAGCACCCTTGCGTCGGCATGAATGGCAAGCGCGCCGTCATCCGGATTGCCGCTGGCGAGCAGCTGGAACTGGCCTTCGCGATGCTCCTTGGGGAACGGCATCGCTCCCCAGCCCGGCTCGGCGCCGCGCCGGTCGGTCTCGATCCAGATCTGGAACAGGGTCGTTTCCTCATCCTCCAGGTTGAACTCGGCGTGGGTAACGCCGGTGCCGGCGCTCATCACCTGGACGTCGCCGGCGGCGGTGCGGCCCTTGTTGCCCATCGAATCCTGGTGGGTGATAGCGCCGGTACGGACATAAGTGATGATTTCCATGTCGCGGTGCGGGTGCGGTGGAAAGCCCGATTGGGCGGCGATGCGGTCGTCGTTCCACACCCGGATGCGGCCCCAACCCATGCGGGCCGGGTCGTGATAATCGGCGAAGCTGAAATGGTGGCGGGCGTCGAGCCAGCCATGGTCGGCGTGGCCGAGCGAAGCGAAGGGGCGAATGTCGATCATCATGGCGAAATGGGCGGCTGGACAATGGCCTTCAAGTGTCAGCCATGTAACTTGAGCGCCGCCGCATAATGCGCGGCCTTGTCCGCATAATGGGCCGCCGACAACCGCAGCATCGCCACCTGCTCGTCGCTCAAGCTACGGATGGCGCGGGCCGGCGAGCCGACGATCAGGCTCCTGGGCTCGAACCTCTTGCCTTCCGTCACCAAAGCCCCGGCGCCGACGATGCACTGGGCGGCGATGACGGCGCCGTTCAAGACGCGGGCGCCCATGCCGATCAACGCCTCGTCCTCGACCGTGCAGCCATGCAGGATCGCCTGGTGGCCGACGGTCACGCGGGCGCCGATGACCAAAGGCGCGTCGGGGTCGCTGTGACCGACCGCGCCGTCCTGCACATTGCTGTCCTCGCCGATCAGGATGGGCGTGTTGTCGGCGCGGATGACGGCGCCGAACCAGACGCTGGCGCGCGGCCCCAGGCGGACGTCGCCGATCAGGTCCGCCGACGGCGCCGCCCAGGCGCCTGGGCCAAGCGCGGGAGCGAGATCGCCAAGGACATAGAGCGGCATCGGCATGGCTTAGGAGACCGGCCAATCCGCGACAAGCTGGCGCCGGGTTCGAGCTGATGGCGGCAAGGCTGGCGCCAGCCGAGGTTTGAGCGCAGAGGCCGGCCCATGGCCGACTCCGGCGCCCCTTTCGCCATCCGCTTCCGCCGCACCGGCGGGCCGGAGGTGCTCGAGGCCGAGCCGCTCGCCATCGCCCCGCCCGGCCCCGGCGAGGTGCTGGTCCGGCATGAGGCGGTCGGGCTCAACTTCATCGACACCTATTTCCGCACCGGCCTCTATCCGGTCGAGCTGCCCGGCGGGCTCGGCAATGAGGCGGCGGGCGTGGTCGAGGCGGTCGGTGAGGGCGTGGCCGATTTCCAACCCGGGGACCGCGCCGGCTATTTCACCGGCCCGGTCGGCGCCTATGCCACCCACCGCTCGGTCGAGGCCGCGCGGCTGGTCAAATTGCCCGACGGCATCACCAGCGAGCAGGCGGCGGCGGCGATGCTCAAGGGCTGCACCGCCGAATATCTGATCGAGCGTTGCGCCCGCGTCGAAGCGGGGCAGGCCGTGCTGGTGCACGCCGCCGCCGGCGGCGTCGGTTCGATCGCCGTGCAATGGCTAAACGCGATCGGCGCCACCGTCATCGCCCACAGCGGCAGCCCCGCCAAGGCGCTGCTGGCCATGGAACTCGGCGCCGCCATCTCGCTCGATTGCCCGATGGCCGAACTGGCCGCCAGGGTGCGCGAGGCGACCAATGGCAAAGGCGCCCCGGTCGTGCTCGACGGCGTCGGAGCCGCCAGCTGGGACGCCTCGCTGGCCTCGGTGGCGCGGCGCGGGCTGGTCGTCAGCTACGGCAATGCCTCCGGGCCGGTGCCGCCGTTCACGCCGCTCGACCTGATGCGGCGCGGCTCGATCTTCGTCACCCGCCCGACGCTGGCCGATTATTGCGCCACGACCGAAGAGATGCGGACCTCGGCGGCGCGCCTGTTCGCCCTAATGCTTGACGGGAAGGTCAAGGTCCGGATCGGCGCGCGCTTTCCGCTGGCCGAGGCGGCGGAGGCGCAACGGGCGCTCGAGGCGCGGGCGACGACCGGTTCAACGGTGCTCATTCCGTAGCGGATTTCGCTGTTCCAAAGGTGCGCCGACGAGCTGCGCGTGGATCATTTAAAATGAACATGCCCCCGGCATCTTCATTTTGAATGATGGTGCCCAGGAGAGGACTCGAACCTCCACGCCCTTGCGAGCGCCAGCACCTG